>NZ_JAGTPI010000055.1:0-40894 GCF_021147825.1 Pseudomonas quasicaspiana | reverse complement strand
AGGAGCCGGGCTTGGTCTGGGCGGCATTCCGACGATGAACGATAACGCGGTGTGGCTTATGACTGCGTCTCATGCATCGCGGGCAAGCCCGGCTCCCACAGTGATCGCATTCCCCTGTAGGAGCCGGGCTTGGTCTGGGCGGCATTCCGACGATGAACGATAACGCGGTGTGGCTTATGACTGCGTCTCATGCATCGCGGGCAAGCCCGGCTCCCACGGTGATCGCATTCCTCTGCAGGAGCCGGGCTTGGTCTGGGCGGCATTCCGACGATGAACGATAGCGCGGTGTGGCTTATGGCTGCGTCTCATGCATCGCTGGCAAGCCCGGCTCCCACAGTGATGGCTTTACCAACGATAGGTCGCACTGGCCTGCACGGTGCGTTGCGAGCCATACCAGCACCAGCCATAACCGCTGCAGGAGGCGACGTATTCCTTGTTGGCCAGGTTGGTGATGTTAAGCGCCAGGCGCAGGTTGTCCATCGGGTTGTAGAGGCTTGGAATATCGTAGTGCGCTGATGCGTCGAACAAGGTGTAGCCAGGCACCTTCAACGAGTTGGCAGTGTCACCCCAGGTCGAGCCGACATAACGTGTCCCACCGCCAACACCGAAGCCTTTCATCTGACCGTCACGGAAGGTGTAATCAACCCAGGCGGAGGCGGTATGACGTGGAATAGCCACAGACGTCTTGCCTTCAGCCGACTCGGTCGGACCGTTGGCAATGCCACTTCCCGGCGACACAACCACGGTGTTGTTCGATTTGGTCGTCCTGTTATCCAGGTACGCATAGGCCGCCGTGATGTCCAGGTTATCACTCAGGCTAGCCTTGCCTTCCAGCTCGAAACCTCGGGATTGCACCTCACCGGATTGCACCTGACACCGTGCACCGTTACACCGAGGCGCTGGATCCGGGTCGGGGGTCAGCACATTGGTTCTACGCAGATCGAAGATCGACGCGGTGATGAAGCTGTTGCTCCCTGGCGGCTGATACTTGATACCCAGTTCGTATTGCGTGCCTTCGGTTGGATCAAACGGTTTATCACCTAAACCGGTGCCCGATTGTGGCTCAAAGGATTCGGAGTAGCTGATGTAGGGCGCCAGGCCGTTATCGAACAGATAGACCAGCCCCAGACGTCCGGTAAAGGCTTCAGCCTCGGTCGCGCTTTTGGTTTTAACACCGGAGGCAATGGTCGTAGAGCTGTTAGTACTGTCTGCCCAGTCATAACGACCTCCGGCAAGAAACACCCATTTGTCCCATTTCATCTGCTCTTGCAGATACAGGCCTTTTTGTTGGCTGCGGCCTGTGGCGTCGGAGACATAAGGAGGCACTGTCACTGGGCTGCCGTAGACGGGGTTGAAGATATCCAGAGAAGGCCCGGAAGAACCTAATCCGCCGGACGCTTTGGTGTGAGTGCTAGTGTTTTGATAATCGCCCCCAAACAGCACAGTGTGTTGCAAAGGCCCCGTGGCAAATTTAGCCTGGACCTGATTATCAATGGTGTATGAATCGATATTGGCATCAGTCGCTATGACGCTTCGGTTCAAGGTGCGGAAATCCGATTGGAGAGAGCTGTTGTAGATGCTGCGATAGAGCCCCTCACTGCGCATGTATCGAGTGTTCTGACGGATCGTCCAGACATCATTCAGGTGATGTTCAAAGAGGTAACCAAGCGCGTAATAATTACGGTCGCTTTTCTCGAAATCCTTCTCCCCGTCATAAAAATCGACGTCGATGTCACGACCGGTCGGGCTTCTCAATACCGAACCAAACGCAGGAACGGCACCATACGAAGCACCCTTCGGATCAGCCTGGTAATTAGCCAGCAGCGTCAGCGACGTATCCTCACTCGGACGCCAGGTAAACGCCCCGGCGATGGACTGGCGGCGGGTTTCCGTGTGCTCGACCTGCCCGTCGGCATCGTCGTATAAACCGGAAAGCCGGTAGGAATACACACCTTGATCATCAATCGGGCCGCCGAAATCGAAGGTTGTACGCTTCTTGTTGAAAGTGCCGTACGTCAGGCCGATTTCGTGAAACGGGGTTTCGGTCGGCAGCTTGCTGACCATATTCACCACACCGCTGGGGCTGGCCTGTCCATACAACACGGACGACGGGCCACGCAGGATTTCGACGCGCTCCAGATCAAATGCATCCTTCTGCGGTGAAGCATCTCGGCTGCCCGGCATGCGCAGGCCGTCCAGGTATGTCGCAGGCGAAAACCCGCGAATGCTCAGTTGATCCAGACGCGAAGCGGTCGCACCGCGAGTCTCCGGCACAACGGCTGCGGTATAACGCAGGATCTGATTCAGGCTCTGCGCGCCCTGCGCAGTCATCTGGTCCTTGGTCACGACCGAAATCGATTGCGGTGTTTCGATCAACGCGGTGTCGGTCTTGGTACCGGTGCGGCCGCGGGTTGCCACGTAACCGGAAACCGGCCCCGAAGCTGTTTCGCTGCGCCAGGCCCCCTGAATATCCGTCGCCCCCAACTCCAAGGCCCCTGCCACGGCCTCGGGGACGGCTTCAATGCGATAACGATTGGCCGACAATGCCGTTGCCCGTAAACCGCTGCCTGCCAATAAGCGTGCCAGAGCGACATTAGTATCGAAATCACCCTGCAAGCCAGGGCTGCGCTTACCACGAGTGAGAGCCGGATCGAAGGCCAGCGCCAGACTCGCCTGCTCGGCCAGGCTGTTCAGTGCCTGGCTCAGATCACCGGCCGGAATCGAAAAATTTCTTACCGATGCCTGCGCGTTCGGCACGGATTCAGCAGCGTTGAGCGGCGCAACGGCGAACGCCATGACGACGGCCAGAGCCAGTGGTTGCAGAGAATGGACAGCGCGTGACATGGACAATCCTTGGCTGGGAAATGAAGTACTCCTAGCCATGACGCACGCGCGAGGAAAACAGACAGTGAATGAGATGGATTAACATTCAAATACTGCACGCCTGATTTTTTGCCGCGAAATATTTCTTTCACGCCGGGGTTGAATTGTTCCTCCAGAAGCGCCAACACTGTGACTGAGGCGGACAAAAATGAACCTCCTGAACAGGAGCCCTGTCCGATCTCACAAGAGCAAGCCTTAGAAGGGAACAACTATGCAAATCCAGGTCAATTGCGATAACCACATCGAAAGCAGCATCCGACTGGAGGAGTGGGTACGTACCACTGTTGAAAGCACGCTCGAACGTTACGAAGAGGATCTGACCCGCATCGAAGTCCACATCCGCGATGAGAACGGTGACAAGCCCGGCCCGCATGACATGCGCTGCCAAATGGAAGCCCGACCAAAAGGTCACCAACCCATTTCCGTAACTCACAAGGCCGATACCCTGGATCAGGCCGTAGATGGTGCCGCAGTCAAACTTGACCATGCCCTTGAGCATCTATTTGGCAAATTGCGCAAAAAGCGCGCAGGAGCCCCGGTCGTTGACGACTCAGAGCTTGAATCGGAAAACCCCGACGCTCTGTTGCAAGAAGAATTTCTGGAGAAGGAGCAGGAAAAAAGCGTCGCCCAATTGGGTTGAGCCACGCATTAACCTGAATCACATTACGACCTCTTGAAAGAAGGGCGGACTTGCACAGCAGGTTCGCCCTTTTTCGTTTTCGGCTTTATCTGGCTGGAGTGACCCTGACGAACAGCGGCGTGAAGTGCTCGACCTTGATGGGCAGGTTATCGGCCAGCGTAGCCAGGGCAGCATCGGTGTCATCCAGACGGAACACGCCGGATACACGAATCCCGCGAAGCGCCTCTTTATCAAACTGCAGAACGCCATGTCGCCAGGACTCAAGGGCCTGCAACACCTCGACCAGTGGCCGGTCATCCGCTTTGAGCATCCCGCGCGTCCACGCAGCCGGATCATCATTGCCGATGGCTGTGGGTATCTGTACCACGCCATCCTTGAGCGTCGCCCGTTGACCGGTGTTGACCCGAACGTCGGTCGAGCGATCAGCATTGGCGGCGATCGCCGACTCAAGCACGCTGACCTGAACTGAACCGTCCTGCTCTTTACGCACCACAAAGCGCGTACCCAGCGCCGTTATGGTGCCTTCACGCGTCTTGACCACGAACGGTCGCTGCGGGTCTTTGGCGACCTGCACCCACATTTCCCCGCGGTACAACTCAATGACGCGCTGCCGTTCGTCGAATTCAACGTCCAGTGCCGAGCCGCTATTGAGCTGCAACTCACTACCGTCGGTCAGCAAAATCTCACGTTTTTCGCCGGTGTCAGTGCGTTCATCAGCCAGCCACACCGGCCCCTGATCAACACTGAACCAGCCAAAAACCAGCACACCCAACAAGGCAATAGCCTGCACCGGGCGATGGGAGATTCTCCGTTTGGCCGGGGGAAAAATCTTGCCCAATGCCTTCCTGGCGGGCTCGACGGGCAACTGCTCGAAGCTGCCCATGACAGCTTGCATGCGGGTAACCGCCAATGCATGCCGAGGGTCTGCATGACGCCATGTGTTGAAGGCCAGCCGGTCAGCGCTGCTCACGGCATCGTCCTGCAGCAACGCCAGCCACTGCGCGGCCTGGCCGATCATCGACTCCGAGGGTTCGTGCTCTACATTCATGACATGTGGCCCGAACCATGCACAGTCTTATAGCAATGCACCAATACGCTGGCCATGTACTGCTTGACCATGCTGGCGGACACACCCAACACCTTGGCGATTTCGTTGTAGCTCAAACCGTCCAGACGGTTGAGTAAAAACGCTTCGCGGGGTTTGGGGGGCAAGCCCTCCAGCATTCGGGAGATTTTGTCGAGCATCTGCAGGGCGGCGTGAATCGCCTCAGGGCTAGGGATATTGGCATCGTCGGCGCTGAGAGCCAACGCCTCAAGGTAGGCATGCTCGATCTTGCGACGCCGGGCACCGTCGATCAGCAGACGCGTGGCGGTGGTGGTCAGGAATGCACGAGGCTCTTTAAGGTTTTGCGGTTCAGCGAGCGTCAGGATTCGGATGAAGGCGTCATGAGCAAGGTCAGCCGCACGCTGCGAACAACCGAGCTTTTTACGCAGCCACCCATGCAACCAGGAGTGATGGTCACTGTAGAGGGCAGTAAATTGCCGGTGACGAAGGATCAGGTCGTCATTGGGTGCAGGAGTGTCGCGCATGTGGCAATGCTTCTTAAACACGAAAAATTATCATTAACGCGGAAGATGCCATTATTCAGTCACAACGGCAAGCGCAGGAATTTTCCGATTTTTCACTCAACCGTCGAGAACTAAAGGGTCAAACGCCCAGTCAATTTATGCAGTCCCTACTGGCAGGTACCGAAAATGGATAATCCTTTTCAGCAGATTACCGACGTATTTCATCCTGACTACCGGGTGAACCTGAGCATTCAAGGCCTCGACGGCAGCATTATGCTGACGCTGTCGAATGAAACGGGTGTGGTCGCCAAACGCTTGATCAGCGCCGCACAACGCAACGATCCCAAGCGTTTGAAGCGATTGATCGAAAGCGTGCAATTCGGTATCGCAATCGAGGAAGGTCACAGCGCTATCAAGATCCTGGCGGCCATGACCGACGGCGACGTGAAACGACTTGCGCCTCCACCCTCCAAGCTCGCTAATCTGCTGGCGACCCGCCCGCCGGTGTCGGTGGGGATTTGATGCCGGTTCAGTGCCTGTAAGCCTGTTTACGATAAATCATCACACCCCCATTCAGATCCTGCTGACGTCGACCGGCAGCAGGATCTGAATTTTGCGTGCGCGTCGCCACACGCCTGAATAGCCCGCCCCCCACTACTCCCCTCCCCGTCGTTCTCAAGCTGATGGCTCGCTTGCCAGGCACCTGTTTGTCTTCGGTCACTGTTCAGGCGAGGTACAGACAAGGACTGTTACAACATTACTGAGACTAGGTTGTTGGGTGACAGGATCCTCCTGTCGCAGCGTCACTCCACCGACGGATAACTCCGAGGAGGCAACATGTTCTTGCGTTATGTGGCATTGATTGCACTGGTAACAGTGGCGTCCGGTTGCGTAGAAGAGCGAATCGTCCACCAACGAAGTCCGGTGCACCACGAGTACGTTGAGGTCGTGGCACCACAAGCCCCGCCTGAGCGCATTGTGGAAGTCGAACCCGCACCTCGACCAGGCTATGTCTGGGCGCGCGGTTACTGGCATTGGGATGGAGCCCGTTATGTACCTGTGCGAGGCCATTGGGAAGCAGAGCGCCCTGGCTATCGCTATGAGCATCCGCATTGGGAACGAGCAGGAGATGGCTGGCATTGGCATGCCGGCGTGTGGCTTAACTAGCTGTTGACAACGCCTGTCCTGCAAGGCCCATAGGCCAGGCGGGACACGCAATCCCATCCCCTCAGCTTTCCGACTTGTCCTTCACCGACGGAAAGCGCGACGAAGCAAATCGCACCACCAGAATCGCAAACGCCAGCAGCAGAATCCCGCCGCACAGGTAGATGATCCCCAGATCAGGCGGCGCATGATGAGACACGTCGCTGATCAGCAACCGCGTCAGGGCGGTGATTGCAACGTAGATCAAGAATCTGATTGGCATGTGGTTGGTCTTGAAATAAATACCCACCATCGCTCCAAGCTCCAGATAGATGAACAGCAGCAGAATGTCATCAACGCTGACGCTGCCTTTGCCGATCATCTCTATGAAAGCCAGGATCGCGCCGTATGCCGTGATCGCCCCAATCCCGAAAAGTGCCAGGTAATGGAAAGCCTCTACGCACAGATTGCCAAGCGAATCTGCTTGATCGTGCAGAGTCTTGCGTAGCTTTTCAGCCCATTTCAGTTCTGACATCTTCAACTCTTCCTGTACAAAAATTGAGCAACACTTACCGGTCAATATAATGCCGCTTTGTAGGTGAAGCCTCGTGGCGCGTGATTCTCAAGCAGGAACGAGGCCATTAGCCAGGGTTAAAAGCGCGACGGGTTGTCGCAAGGCACACGAAGGGAGTAAAAAAGATGCGTGTTCGCCACTATTCAAGCCGCGACGATTGGCTTATGCTTACAACTGTATAAACAACCAGTATTCGCAGAACCAGATCTTGCATCGTTGCAGGTCGGCATTTTGACCTGCAATACAAGCGTTGACCGTTTCACAAGCACAACCGGGGGCGTTCCCCTCCAATACTGCACCTGATTACGAGGCCTCACATGGCTGTTGAAACCCTATATCGCAGTACCCGCGACTTGGAGACTACATTCGTGGATCGTAAACTCGCCGATGCACACGACCAGATGCTCGAACTGGCAGAGTCGCTGACCGAGATTCTGATGAAGAACGTACCGGGCCTGACCGAGAAACAAGCTGAAGACACCAGTATCTTCATGGCTAAAAACCGCGTTGTATTCGCGGCTGCGTTCAAGAACAACGCAAGTGCGCTGGCCGAGTTGGGTCAGGAAGGCTGAATTCTCACAGGCCTTCAGGAGCTCATGAACAATGCGAGGCAGCGATAGCGTGTTGCCTGACACGCCGCCATCGCGGGCAAGCGCGCTCCTGAAAGTCTCCGGTTGCTGCGCGACAGCGCGGCTGTCTGGACTACGGTGACGCTCTCATCAAACGAAATGCAAATTAATGGATTGAAATGCATTTTCTGTAGGAGCTGCCGAAGGCTGCGAAGCATTTCTCCTCATACACCGCGATCGCAGCCTTCGGCAGCTCCAGATCCAATGTTTGCCACGAGACACAAGGCAATCTCCTGCAAAAATAGTGGCATCCAGATTCATCAACACCAAAGCAATTGAGAAGCAGTCTCATCCATGATAGCCTCGCCGACACATTATCTGTGGCTGCCATGGGCGGCGAACCTTGCTTTTCAGAGCGTTTTGCCGTGCCCGATAAAGCCGCCAGGCTTAGCCTCTATCTTGCCCATCGTCCTGCGTTGATCAACTACGCCAAAGGGGTCTTGGGCGATCGAGCGAGCGCGGAAGATGTAGTGCAGGATGCCTTTCTGCGTTTCAGCGAGGCGACCAGCGCGGCACTGGAACAGCCCGCAGCTTATCTGTATCGAATCGTGCGCAATCTGGCGCTCGATACCATGCGCCGTCAGAACAGCGAAAACCGTCAACAGCAGAGTCCGCCGCAATGGATGCAGCCCGGTCAGTTGCACTCTCCCGAACAGCAGTTTCTGCAGCAAGCAGACGTCAGTCGCGTAGCCGCGACCTTTGCCGACCTGCCTGAACAAACGCGTATTGCCGTCGAGATGCACCGGTTGGGTGGCTATACTCTGCAGCAAATCGCCAGCCACCTGAACATTTCGCTGTCCATGACTCACCGTCTGGTACGCGACGCCGTGGTTCAGCTGGCCTCCAGTATCGAGGTTGAACAGCCTGTTCAGGCAGTTCAACGCAAGGAGCGCCCACGTGCATGAGTTGACGCCTTCCAGGGCCAGCCTGGAACAGGCCAGTGACTGGTTACTGGAACTTCAGGCTGAACCCGCGCGCTTCGAAGAATTCGATCACTGGTTACATGCCAGTCCGGAACACCTCAGCGCCTGGGCTCAGGTCAATCGCGCCTGGTCAGCCATCGAGCAGCCCTCGACCACAGCCCACTGGCCCGCAGCCACACAAGTCACACAGCTCAAACCTTCGCGCCGTAAATGGTCGATGCTTGCAGCGGCCTGCGTCTGCGTCATAGCCGTGGGCGTCGCGTGGCTGAACAACCCGGACTGGCAGGCTGACTACCACACGGGCACGAGGGAAACCCGTGTTGTACAGTTGTCCGATGGCAGCCAACTGACCCTCGCCGCGCGCAGCGCCGTAGATGTGGATTACAGCGGCAACACCCGACGCATAACGTTGCTCAGCGGTGAAGCACTGTTCGACGTGGTGCATGATGCCCGCCGCCCTTTCCAGGTCGACGCCAGTAACATGGTTATCAGAGTCTTGGGGACATCGTTCGACGTGGCGCGCAGTGAGACAGGTACCAAGGTCGAAGTCCGCGAAGGTACAGTCGGGGTCAGTGCAAACGGTTCGCCCTATCGCCTCGGCGCAGGCCAGCGCCTGTGGTTCGACGCCCTCCAGGGTAGCGTTCAGCAAACCGCAATGGCTCCCGACGAAGTCGCGACCTGGGTCAGCGGCCAGCAGTTTTTCGAAAACGCTACCGTGCAGGAAGTCGTCGAGCAATTACGCAAATATCAGCGTGGCTGGATTGTGATCGGTGACAACGCATTGGGGCAGAAGCGAGTGACGGGGCTTTATGATCTGCGCGATACCCAACGGGCGTTGCAGGCTCTGGCCAAGCCGATTGGTGGCACGCTGGTGCGCTATTCGCCATTGTTGACGGTGTTGAAGTAAAGGCTGACAAACTCGGTGAGCTCCTACAGGGATTTCGTGTCCGGCTAAGCTGCCCGACAGACATCAAAGGCCACGCAAGCCTGCCCTACCCCTCTTTCAATAAATGCTCCGCCAACATGTCCGCTACCCGCGCCGGTGAGCGTTTTTCCGCCTGAGCATGCGCATATACCTCGGTCAATCGATGACCGATGCGAGAAAGATGAGCCGTGATGGTCCCCAGATTTTCACCTTGGTGCTGCAACGCGACGTAAATAAGACCACCAGAATTGATCACATAATCCGGCGCATAAAGAATGCCGCGACTCTCAAGCTGATCGGCGACCTGCAGGCTACTAAGCTGATTACTGGCACCACCCGCCACCGCCGCGCAGCGTAATTGCGCGACCGTCTGGCTGTTGAGCACGCCGCCAAGGCCACAGGGCGCAAGAATATCGCAGGGCGTGCTGAGCAACGCTTCACAGGCAATGGGATGAGCACCGAACTGCTCCATGGCCAACTGCACACGGCCCTGATCCAGATCACTGACCAACAGATCTGCTCCCGCGGCATGCAACTGCTCGGCTAGCGCATAGCCCACATTCCCAAGGCCTTGTATGGCCACACGCAAGCCTTCCAGATTGTCGCTGCCCAAGCGGGCCATTGCCGTGGTTCGAATGCCGGTAAACACGCCCATGGCCGTGTGCGCAGACGGATCACCCGATTCGCTGGTGCTGGTCACGTGTCGGGTATGTTGCGCAATACAATCCATGTCGACACTGGAGGTGCCGCTTTCCAGAGCAGTAATGTAACGCCCGTTGAGACTTTCAATAAAACGGCCGAACGACTCAAACAGCGCCGCACGATTGGGAAGATGTGCCGGACGCATGATCACGGCTTTTCCACCGCCCAACGGCAGCCCGGCGAGTACAGCCTTGTAGCTCATGCTTCGGGCGAGGCGGATGGCGTCTTCGATGGCGCTGTCTTCATCCGGGTAAGAAAGATAGCGACAGCCCCCCAGGGCCGGTCCTTTACGACAATTATCGATGGCGATCACTGCTTTCAGGCCGGTTTCCGGGTCGACGACCAGATGCAGCGACTCGACACGTGATGTATGCATGAGTGCGAACATCGACGGTGCTCCGGTATGTTTTTATGAACCGAGTATAGGCGTTTCGAAAAAAAATGACCGACCGCTCGATACATGGAATGAAACATATTCACAGGGCTATTTGGCGCTGGACGAAAAGCATCAGTGGGTCTAAAACAGGTCATGACTGCCAAGGTCTGCTCGGAGAGCGACATGACACCACGCCAACACTGCCTGGCTTGCCTGCAACGAACACCGTGCGATGTTTTCGAAGCGGCGCTGTGGATATCCGCCGAGCATGATCAGCAGTTCACGCCCGAACTGGCGCTCAACTGCATGGATGACCTGTTGCGACAGGTCAGAGCCGCCCTGCCGGGTTTACCCGTCTCGGAGCTTGCTCAGCCCTTACTGCGACAGCTCAATACACTTGGCTTTGCTCAGGACGACTGGAATCCGCCAAAACCGCACTCGGCGTTGTTGCATAAAGTCCTGGAGCGCCGTCGAGGCCAGCCACTCGGCCTGGCGCTAGTGGCGATGGAGCTTGCCAGACGTCTGGATATCAACCTCGAAGGTGTGAGCTTCCCGGGGCATTTTCTGCTGCGGGTACCGGGTGCCGATCATCTGTTGGACCCCTGCGGCGGCCGCAGGCTTTATCCCAAAGACTGTCGTGAGTTGCTGGCGCGCCAGTTCGGGCCGGACATGTCGTTGCGCGCCGAACACATGGCGCGGGCCACCGAAGTCAATATGCTGCAACGCCTGTCGCGTAACCTGCGACACCTGCATCAGATCAATGATGACTTTCTGGCTGCACTCAAGGACGCAAACCGGGTGATGGAACTGGGCTCGGCAACCACCGCCGACTATCTGGCCCGCGCCAGCTTGTATCGCACGCTGGAATGTCCCCAGGCCGAGCGTTACGACCTGGAGCATGCCTTGATGTTGAGTGACGACGCCGTTCAGCGCTTGAGACTCACCGAACGATTGGGCCAGTTACCTCATGGAAGGGCGATTCATTAAGCAAAACCGGGATGTGATTTGCGCAACGCCCATCCCAATGCTTTGTACCCCAGACCAGCGCTCGATTGTGCGAGGTCTTTTGCACCCGAAGCGCCAAGCACCAGGCCAAAGACGCCCCAGACATAATACGGAGTTGCTGCGGCCCGGTCCCCATCAAGATAAGCCAGGTATCCCCGGGCAAGACCGATAGAGGTATTGAGCAAGCTCCACGCCAGCGCAGCAGGCGGGAATGGAAGCAGCAGAATCGTGCCAGTCCACTTAACCAGCGTGTAAAGGTTTTCAGCGAAGGTCTCTGCCTTGCTGAGCGATTGCTCATCCACGTCCTGGATCATGCGCTCGATCATGGCGTCATGCAGAGCCTGCAGGTCTTGAACCTGGTCATTGGTTCCAATGGTCAGCGACTTGAGTGCCTGCTGTGGATTTTTCACCAGTGCCGAGAAGAACGTGCCAATAGCCGGCTGATTTTTATAACTGACCCGATTGTAATAATAAGTATCCATCCCTGGAGAGTTCAGGGTGGAAATGAAAATACCGTAATTTCTGAAGCGAATGCCGTCGGGCGCGTCAGGCGTATAAATCAGATTGTAATCTGCGTCACCAGTGCCATTGGTTTTGAAAGCGAACACCCCCTCGATCAAGCATCCGTTCAGGTACAGTTGGTTGAGCGAACTGTTACCTGCACCTGACGTCCCATTCCGGCCAGAATGATCCGGATAGACCGTCGAGAGCAGGCTTATAGCCCATTGATACTGTGCCTCGGTGAACCCTTGCTCCAGATAGGTGATGACCACATCACGCCGCATCTGATAGAAACTTCTTTGAGCAAATAGCGCCCTCCTCTTCGCATGCTCGGGCTGCTGCCGGTCACTGTAGTCTTCCTTGAGTATTTCGATGTATCGCTCGCCAAGTGGCGCGGCCAGCACTTCTCTTATAACCGGCATGGACAACTCTGAAAGATCCTGCCCCGTGGAGGAATACATGGGCGCTCGCTCATCCAGATTGTAGATAAAGTCATTCATGAGCAACTGCGTCAGGGAGACCAGATCAGTGTGAGGGCCAAAATCAGGTTGAAGCTTTCGAGTGCGGCTATTTAAATCGAAATAAACCGTATCCGTATTGACGATCAGCTCGACCCCCATTCTTTTCAAAACATTCGAGATGTAGATCTCTCCCGAGAGACGGGCAAAATGACGATAGGAAATAAGCTGCATACTGTTTTTATAGCGTTTCTGCAGAAAATCGATTCGAGCTTCGCACAACGCCAACTGTCGGCGATATGTATAGGTTGAGGTATTCCGTTCGCCCCCGACGACCTTGGGCAGTTCGGCCAATTGATAATCGAGTTTCTTGCTTATCAACGCGGACATAATGCCCTGAAAGTCTGGCTCCGGCATGGCAACAGAACGCACATCCTCTTCATTCCACAAGGTCGGCTTCTGACTGACGGCTTGCATGAACGCGGCGGCGGCATCCTGAAAAACGGGCGCAGATTGAGCGATGAGGTATTCCCGGCCACTAGGCGTGGCTGACCATTTCGCAACTTCATGGTAGAGGTGACGCCAACTGCGAAACTCGAACATATCGCGCCCACCAGGCGCACCGGGTGCGTAAAGCACATAGTGTTGATCCGTGCTGGTTTCTTCGCTGAACACAATGACATCGCGTAACTGATTACCCATCTTCCCGACTTCCAGTGCTCCGGTTTTACGCGTAACTCCTTGCTCTTGAAGATCACCCCGCAACGCCCAGACCAGTTCCACGCTCTTGTCCGAAATATGGTGCTGCAGTTTTGCTGCCCAGGTACTCAGCGCCAGTCCACTGTCACGTTGATGCAATAGTGCTCGCTGGGTATCAGGCTGACGGTAACAAGCCTCAAGCGCTTGCCGATAGCGGTGCCGCAAGTCCAGATCAGCAACCAGCGCTTTGACAAACTCAAAGGTAAACCCGGGGTTACTGCTACCCCGAGGTAGCTCCACGCGGGCGTCAGCTTCCGCAGTAATCAACGGCAGGCCATTCAACGCATATTCAAACAGCGACTTGCGATAAACGGGACTCAAATCGCCTATCGGGGAAGACCATCGATCTTTCAAGATAATGAATACTTTTCGAGTGTCCACCCGGTAACCAAGATGCTGCCGAACATAGTCATCGACTTTCAGTAACGCATAGTCCTCGAGCGATTCCAGCCCCGCAAACAGGTGGCTTGCCGCTTGGGCACGGCCACGGTATTCACTGTCGAATACGTCATAGTCAGCCTTTTCATTATTACTGGCGTGCTTCAACCAGCGTGGCGTGTTCAAGGCTTGCAGGCGTTGCATGTGCGAGTGAACGCTTTGCCGCCGCGACTCGTCGAGGGGGGCGAAAGTCTGAGACGTGTTCACAGCGTTCAGAAATCCCGAAACACTTTCGCCACGGCTGCTCTCGATCAGGAAGTGAAGATCCTCCTGTTGCCTGACCCGCAATGCCTTGACCAGATTGCTTACCAGATCAGAGGTCGGGCTGTACTGAATCCCAATGTCCGAGGCCTCCGAAAACAGGTCGGCTTTTGACAGTAAAAGGTCTTCGAGCAAGTCGCTGCGGGCTCCTGGATCGGAGAATCGTTCGAGGAGCTTTTCGCTGAGCAATGAAAGCGAGCTGAATTTTTCTACGCCGTGCCTGGCGGAGAGTAAAAACACCGACCCCAAACTGCTTGCCAGACTTGGCGTTTCGTCGGCCTGAGGCTTCAAGTTGATCACGAAAGTACTGTGCAACAAAGCAGGCGCATGACCCGGCATGACCAACGAAACACGGTGCAGGCCTTCAGCCAGTGGATCATCAATTATCCAGTCCAGCCGGCTTTTGTCCTGCTCGTCCAGATTGCCGCCAAGGTGGCTTATCTCCACCTCACTGAGACATGCAGTGCGCTGTAGAGAAGCCCAGAGCTTTTGACGCGTAATAAGCTGCCCCGCAGAATCCGGATCTTTTATACCCTGCGACCAGAACTCATCCAGCTCATTTAGATAGTGTTCAGACAGGCGCTCACGGGTGTAAGTGAATATTGCCTTGAGACCCTCATCGTCGATGTTCCTTGCCAGAAACGCTTCATCCACGGTGTCGTGGCGGGTAAACAGCGCAACGAGATCACTATGAGATACATCCATGCCGTCAATAAGCGTTTGAATCATCCCGTCCGTGAGAGAAATCGAACGCAACAACGAACCGTCCGTTGTTCGTTCATTGAGAAACAGGATGTCAGGGTTGTAATCGACCCCAGCCTTGAGCAGAGCTGTGCCTATGAGTGTCCGCGCCGCTTGACGCAAGCCTGGCAAAGAAGAAATTAATTCGGCTGCCTGGGCTGAGGCTTCACACAGTCGGCCCAGAGAAAAGGATATTTGTGAAGAGGACGAAACAGAACCCGAGGACGTGAAACGCGATGCGACAGAAAGATCATTCATGATAGAGCTCCAATAGAGCAGTCACGTCCAAGAGGCATCCAGCCAAATGAAAGAACACGTGAACCGCCGAAAACACGTTCATAAGACGCGTTCGATGGATCTATTTTGCGGTATCTATTGATGCCCCCGAGGACAGAAATTGACGGGAAACGCGAGTTAGCCTGACAGACGCTTTACCGGTGGCTGTAAGCAATCCCGTAGCGACCATTGCGTTTACTGCAACACTCCATATCTCGAACCCCTCTTTTTCAGGGTCCAGCGAGTCACTATCATCCGGCCCACGTTGATTTTGAAGCTCCTGGATCTGCGTAATATTTAGCCGCTGCCCGTGCAGCGGCTTTTTTTTTCGCCACTACCTGATCGGCTTCAAAGCTTGTTGCTTGGGAATTTCACCTGCATCCTCCCGACGTTTGCGTGTAACGCTGTCGTAGCTGTCGCCCGTGGCACCGAAGTGCTGCAGGCACTTCAATACGTGTACGGCTCGCACATAATCAGGCATCAACAGCTTCGCGTATTTATCGCCTTTAAGAGACTTCGCCTTTATCTCATCAATCTGCGTAACGAAAAACTCCAGCACATTTATTTCTTCATCAGGGTTGGAGGGATTACCGTCTTTATCAAACTCCAGCGCAGCGCGACCTAACAAATCGGCAGTCAGATTATCAATCAAGCCAAATGAATAGAGTTGCTTGCCAACTTTATCGAGACCAGAGGAGCTGATACTTTCCGGATTAAAGCCTTTGAACATCGGCTTTAGCTTGCCTAACTCCATCTTTGTCGTGTTAAGCGCCGTACGATTTTCGCCGATCTCGTCAAGCATTCGACTGACTTCAGCGGCACGATGCCTGACCGCAGGTTGAGTGGGTAATGGTTTAAAAGTTACGGGCGGAAGTTCTGGAATATACCATCGGCTCATGATCATGCTCCTGCAATGAAAGTTCCTGTATCGAGGAGCATATCGGTGCCTGACACGCAGACTTTATAGGGTATGGACTGCAGATTTAAAATCCAGAGAAGTACTACATTTGAAGTGGAAAAGCCTTACACAGCATCAATATATTTCAGACAACTATTAATAATATAGGAAAGATCACCATTATAAGCTCTCATCCTTTTACCCCATAACAACATCACTTTAATAAAGGATTAAAACGCAGAACTGGTAGGAGCCAACTTGTTGGCGAAGCGGAATTTCTGACGATGCAGGTCCGACGTCTCGCCAACAAGTTGACTCCTACCAGGGGCACCCGCTTGCTTCGCTACAGGGGTGTGTCATGTACATCGGGGCAGCTGTCATCAAACATCACTTCAATAATGGATTTGAAACGCAGACCTGGTAGGAGCCAACTTGTTGGCGAAGCGGAATTTCTGACGATGCAGGTCCGACGTCTCGCCAACAAGTTGGCTCCTACAGGGTCATCCGTTTGCTTCGCGACAGCGGTGTGTCAGGGGCACCGGGGCAGCTCCTACAGATCATTTGCTACCCCAAAGAATGGAACTATCCGACCATCGCCACTCAATTAGCACGACTCACACTGCATACTTCTGCACATGAGCCATCATTTCTTTAAGCGCTTCCATGTTGTCCTGCGGATGGACCGCTTCATTGAAGTCACTGATAACTTGCCATTGAGCTGCGACGTCTTCCGGGCTGAAGCCGGCACGGGGATCGAAGCCCGCACCAAGACTGCGTTCCCAGCGAACCTTGCCGATCCAGCCGCCACCCACTTCGAATAAACCTGCGGTGTCCTGACACGCTTCGCTGCCCAGATACACCACCAACGGGCTGACCAGTTCCGGCTTGAGCAGTTCGAACACGTCAGGCGGGAGCAGCCCTTCGGTCATGCGGGTTCCGCCGGTGGGAGCGATAGCGTTGACCAATATATTGTTTTTACGTCCCTCCAGCGCCAGGGTACGAGTCAACCCATAAAGGCCCAACTTGGCCATCGCATAATTGGACTGGCCAAAGTTGCCGTAAATACCGGAAGTGGATGAGGTGAAAATCACCCTGCCGTAATTCTGCTCACGCAGGTGCGGCCAGGCGGCATGGGTCACTTTGTAAGCGCCTTCCACATGAACCCGGTAAACCAGATCCCAGTCGGCGTCATCCATCTTCGCAAAGGACTTGTCGCGCAAGATACCGGCGTTGTTCACCAGCACATCAACACGTCCAAAAGCGTCCAGAGCGTTCTGGACGATTTTGTCGCCGTCGGTCACCGAGTCATGATTGGCGACAGCGATACCGCCCGCCTCACGAATTTCGGCTACAACGCGGTCGGCTGCCGAAGCATTGGCGCCCTCACCGTGCGCCGAACCGCCAAGGTCGTTGACCACCAGACGCGCACCGTGACGGGCGAACAACAGAGCATGAGCACGGCCAAGGCCGCCGCCTGCCCCCGTGACAATGACGACCTTGTCTTCAAAATGAATGGCTTGACTCATGATTGACTCCGGCAAAGGATTGCAAGAGACCAGTGTCATCCCCCCATGCAGCAGTCACAATCAACACAATCGATGCTGAATAGTGCGCGATAACGGAGCGGGATAATTTAGAAGTCCCGCACGCAGTGTCAGGCGCGCAACCGCTCGATCAGCGTAGCCAGCCAAGGTTCGGCGTCGGTCTCCGGAGTGACGCTTTCACTGCCATCCAGACGCAGCATTTCCTGGACTTCATTCACACCCAGCTCGGCAAACAGCTCACGAATCAGCTCGCCCCCGCCACAGAAAGTGTCGCCATAGCTGGCGTCGCCCAACGCGATCACTGCGCCCGGCAGACCGCGCCAGGCAGCTGGCAATACGTCGCGAATCTGCGAATAAATAGCCTGAATATTATCGGGCAGCTCGCCCATACCGGTGGTCGATGTCACGCCCAGTAGCGCTTGCGGCTCAAAGGCCTGAAGCTCGGCCAGGGTCACGCGAGGGTTGTGCAAGACTTCAAAACCAGCGTCACGCAGGATCTTCCCGGCATGACGAGCGACTTCTTCAGCCGATCCGTAGACCGAACCGGAAATAATGGCGACTTTCATGAATCATCCTGTAGCAACGTAAAAAACGTTTGGCATTATGCCCCAAGTGGCCTCATGACCTAGAATGCGGACTTTGCTTCTTCGCTCCGGATACTTTCATGATCAACGCAAAACTGCTGCAGCTAGTAGTTGACGCCTCCAACGACGGTATCGTCGTCGCCGAGCAGGAAGGTGAGGACAATATCCTCATTTATGCCAACAAGGCATTCGAAACCCTGACGGGCTATGCCGTCGACGACATTCTGTATCAGGATTGCCGTTTCCTGCAGGGTGACGACCGCCATCAGGCGGCGCTGGACCATATTCGCGAAGCGTTGATCAACAAACAGCCGTGCCGCCAGATCGTGCGCAATTACCGCAAGGATGGCAGCCTGTTCTGGAATGAACTGTCGATCACGCCCGTGTTCAATGAAGCTGATCAGCTGACTTATTTCATCGGTATCCAGAAAAACGTCACGCAGCAGATCGAAGCCGAACAGCGAGTGCTGCAGCTGGAAGCGGAGCTGAAACTGGCACGCGAAGAAATAGATTCATTGAAAAGTTGACGAATGGATGTAACAAAACGTTGAATTAAAGGTCTGCTTCCTCAATAACGGGTTCCTTCGAGCTCCATCATGCCCCACGAAACGCTACTCACTCAGGCTGAGCTGGATTTCATCCAGAGCATGCAGCACAACCCCAAGCTGAACGTGCGCGATGCGACACGTAGCCTGACTGTGAACGGCGGAAGGCAAATTCAGGATTTGCTGACACGTCTGGCTGCTCATGAGCAAGTCACGATCCAGGCGCAGTTCGATAACCAGCAAATGACTTTCCCGCTGCACCTGGTGGAAGACGAATTTCACGCGCTGCATCTGGAACTGGGCGCACCGTCTATCTTCGAGGAAGGGCCACGCATCCGTCCATGGCGTCTGACGCTGCCGGAACCGGTAGCGCTGGAGACAGAGAAAGGCGCACAGACCGCGCTGTGGGTGCATGAGATTTCGTTCAAAGGCGTGCTACTGGAACACCGCAAGACCACGCGGCCTCCCAAGCTCTTCAACGCCTGGTTCGTTCCACCAGGGCACGCGCCGATTTCCATGCGAGGCGCTTTCGAGCGTCTTACCGAGTCAGGTCTGGCAGCTTACCGGTTGAGCGACCGGAACAAGGAAGACACTGAACGTCTGCGTCAGTACATCCTGCAACAGCATCGCAAGATGTACCCGACGATGCACCGCGGATAAGCATTACCCTCAGCTATCAAGACGCCCCTTCAGAAACAATTGCAGCCCACGCTGCATGGCGACCCCCTCGCTGCCGATGCAGGCAACCGGCGAGCCCTCCAGCTCTTCACGGGCAAGATCCGCCCCTTCGCCCGCCAACAGCAGCGGACAATCCAGTGCCAGCGAGAGACGCTTCAGACGACGAGAAAAGTCCGGGGCTGGCGGATGATTGCTGTAGAGCACCACGGCTACGGGCTCGACCTTGCCGCACACCAGCGTCAGTTCTTCCAGTGGCTGCCCGAGGGCCAGCACTTGAATGTCCAGATCCGGGCTGCCAATCAATAGCCCGGCAACCCACAGCTCCAGTTCCCGGCACTGCTCAGGCACGGCAGCGAGAATGACCTTGTGCGCAGCCGAGCCACGAGCGAACTGCAAGCGCTGCGATGTTCGTGCACGCAGGAAGTTGTCCAGAAACAGCCACTCACTGGCCTGACCGAACTGATCATGGTGCAGCAGCAACTCTCGCCAGACCGGCAGAAAAATGTCTTCGAACACCACCGTCAGCGGATAAGTCGAGAAGACCCGGCCGTAGAGTTGCTCAAGGCGCGCTTCATCAAACGTCCCTACTGCCTGTTTTATCTGCTGCTGCAATTGCGCCCAGTCACCGGGCAGAACATCGCTATCAAGTGCCGATGCCTGGAGCCGGACGTCATTGGTTTTCTCCAGAATCTTGCCGACTTTGCTCACCGCGACACCGCGCTCGATCCAGCCAAGAATGCTTCGCACTTCGTCGATATCGGCCTGTGAGTAAAGACGATGCCCGCTTTCTGTGCGAGTCGGCTGAATCAGACCATAGCGCCGCTCCCAGGCACGCAAGGTAACCGGGTTGATGCCCGTGATACGGGACACTTCGCGAATGGGGAAGAGTTCTTCTTGCTTTAGTCCGGAGCAAGGGTCCAGGCCAGTAGCGGATTCAGTCATGACGAGGATCGCTTGAAAACAATCGGCGCATTGTACGCCTGCACCGGGCTTATTTCGCAAAAACAGGGCCTGAGACGGCTATTCGTCAGGGAATTACTGCCGCCCTATAGCTTATTCAAGGATTTCAGGAATAATCCTTGCTTGCTTGAACAACGAAGCTGACGCCGCCCACCACCCCGGAGCTGCGTCATGTGACTTCCTTACCCGGGAATCTCACTCGTTTATCGGAGATACATAATGTCTACCACTCCCGTCACCTTGCTGGTTGCACGCCGCGTTGCCCATGGCCGCTATCAGGAGCTGATCGCCTGGCTGCATGAAGGCGAAAGACTGGCCACCGACTTTCCCGGTTATCTGGGCTCAGGCGTGCTCGCGCCGCCACCCGGAGACGACGAATTCCAGATTATTTTCCGCTTTGCCGACGCTGAAACCATGCACGCCTGGGAGCATTCCGCCTCCCGAAGCTCCTGGTTGGTGCGTGGCAGCGGCCTGTTTGCACAACCTTCAGAGCATCGCGTCAGCGGGATCGACGGCTGGTTCGGCGCTGCTGGCCAACGCCCACCACGCTGGAAGCAGGCCGTAGCCATCTGGCTGGCATTCTTTCCGGTGTCGCTGCTGTTCAACTTCGTGCTCGGCCCGTTGCTCAATGACTGGCAATTGGTACCACGCATCATGATCAGCACAATGATCCTCACGCCGCTGATGGTCTTCTGGTTCATCCCGCTGTCGACCCATATGCTGGCCGGCTGGCTGAATCCAACCGGGCCTGAGCAGCCAGCGCGATCGGGATCAGCAGCCAGCCGGTAACGAAGCGTTCGGCCCTGCAGCCACATTTCAATAGCAGGTGCCGATAGAGGTTTTCAGGGGCGGATGGGCCTTCTGCTTGCTCTCGTCTCTGACCTGTCCGGAGTAGAGCAAGCACCTTTAAACTTTGTTACAGTTACATCTTGTTTCTCTCTCATACTATCCGCGAGCGCAAGATGGTTTTTCCTCAAGCTCCGATCCTGATTACTGGTGCTAGCCAGCGCGTGGGGCTCGAGTTAGCAATCGAACTGGCCAAAGCGGGCCACTTCGTAGTCAACGCCAGCCGCAGCATTGCGCACACCCCTGAACACCCGAACATAGTCTCGTTTCAGACGGACCTGCTACTTGCAGAAGACCGGATGGCACTTGTCGGCTATCTGAAAGCCAATTACACCGCTCTTCGAGCCGTGATTCATAACGCGTCACTTTGGCTCGATGACGGCGTCGACAATCTGAACACCATGTTCAAGCTGCACATGGAAGCGCCCTATCACTTGAATCATGAGTTGGCCCCCCTGCTGACCATGAGCGAGAAGTCGGACATCATCCATATCTGCGATGAAACCTCATCGCGAGGCAGTAAAAGCCATATCGCCTACGCAGCGACGAAAGCTGCACTGCAGAACATGGTTCTGTCGTTCGCCGAAAAGCTCGCGCCTGATATCCGGGTCAACGCCGTCTTGCCGGGCCTGCTGATCCTCAAGGAAAACAGCGACGAGGCCTATCGCAGCCAGACACTTAAAAAAGCCTTGCTCGAGTTCGAACCCGGCTCCAGGCCTTTGATCGATGCGGTGTTCTATCTGCTCAATACGCAATACAGCACTGGAAGCAGCGTGGTCGTTAACGGCGGCCGGCATCTCAAGAAAGGGATTTGAAAACGCGCTTCAAATCCCTCATGTTGGCGGGGCTATCATGCTTCGCCTCCCCCCATTGAAAGTGGCAGGAATGATATGACTGACCAACAACGCCTTGAACTCGAAGCAGCGGCCTTTCGCAGGCTCGTTGCGCATCTGGACAGCCGCAAGGATGTGCAGAATATCGATTTGATGAACCTGTCCGGCTTCTGCCGTAATTGCCTGTCCAAGTGGTACAAGGCAGCCGCCGACGAGAAACACATTGAGGTCAGCCTCGATGAGGCTCGCGAAGTGGTTTACGGCATGCCGTATAGCGAGTGGAAAGCCCAATACCAGAAAGAAGCCAGCGTCGAGCAGCAAGCGACGTTTGCCAAGGAAACCAAGCATGACTGATCTGAACACTCTGCGCGCCAGCCTCGACAGCGGCGAACATCTCTTCGCTGACACCCTGGCATTCATCGCCGCTGGCTATGATTACCAGCCACAGGCGTTTACCAACGGCGGCGTGGAAAACGCTGCTGGCCAGAACGAAGGCTCATGCAAGACATTGGGCCTGGCGCTGCTGGAAGGCCTGAGCGACGAACAGGCGCTATTGGCTTTTGGCGAACATTACCGCTCGGTTGTCGCTACGCCAGACGGCAGCGATCACGGCAATATCCGTGCACTGATCGCCAATGGGTTGGCAGGCGTGAAGTTCGCGGGCGAGCCGCTGACGCGCAAGGCTTGAGCCTGCAGGATCAAAAACAAGATAAGCATATGAATTGAAACGCTTTCCTGTAGGAGTGAGCTTGCTCGCGATAGCGGTAGATCTGTAGAGAAATGATCGTCTGACCTAACGCTATCGCGAGCAAGCTCACTCCTACAGAATTAAGTGTTTTCTCCACCGACAGCGCTGTATCAAGGAGATCGCGGGACCCCATGCGGGAGTTTCGCGTCAAAAAAAAACCGGCCTGGGCCGGTTTTTTTATTGCTGCTGAACAGCCGCTATCAGAACGAAGCGTTCGCCAGGCCGTCCAGATACCGCTCGGTATCCAGTGCAGCCATGCAGCCTGCGCCAGCCGAAGTGATTGCTTGACGGTAAACGTGGTCAGCCACGTCGCCTGCCGCAAACACACCCTCAACGCTTGTTGCAGTGGCATTGCCTTCACGGCCGCCCTGCACAACCATGTAACCGTCTTTCAATGCCAATTGGCCTTCGAACAGTGAAGTGTTTGGCGTGTGGCCAATGGCGATAAACACACCATCCACTTTCAGCTCGGAGGTGCTGCCGTCGTTGTTCTTCAGACGTGCGCCAGTCACACCCATGTTATCGCCCAGCACTTCATCCAGTGTGGCGTTCAGCTTGAGCTCGATCTTGCCTTCGGCAACCCGGGCGTGCAGCTTGTCGATCAGGATCTTCTCGGCACGGAAGGTCTCGCGACGGTGAACCAGAGTCACTTTGCTGGCGATGTTAGCCAGATACAGCGCTTCCTCAACAGCAGTGTTGCCACCGCCCACTACCGCCACTTCACGGTTACGGTAGAAGAAACCGTCGCAGGTTGCGCAGGCCGAAACACCTTTGCCCATGAAGGCTTCTTCAGAAGGCAGGCCCAGGTAGCGAGCGCTAGCACCGGTAGCGATGATCAACGCGTCGCAGGTGTAGGTGCCGCTGTCGCCTTTCAGGCTGAACGGCTTGCCAGCCAGGTCCACAGCATTGATGTGGTCGAAGACGATTTCAGTCTCGAAACGCTCAGCGTGTTCACGCATACGCTCCATCAGCACAGGGCCGGTCAGACCGTGCGGGTCGCCAGGCCAGTTATCAACCTCGGTAGTGGTGGTCAACTGACCGCCAGCCTGCATGCCGGTAATCAGCAAAGGCTTGAGATTGGCACGCGCGGCATATACCGCAGCGCTGTAACCGGCAGGGCCAGAGCCGAGAATGATTACCCGGGAATGACGTACATCAGACATGACAGACTCCTATCGACCGACCATTGACGCCGTGGTCGTACCGGCTGGAATAAAAAGGATCGCCGATAAGCACTTGGGGAAGGCTCAGAAACACGGCAATCCTGAAAAATATTGAAGCTGCGACCGAAGCCGCAGCAACGTGTTACAGGCTAGTAGCGTTTTCGGCCAGGTAATCAGCAACGCCTTTTGCGTCAGCTTTCATGCCTTTTTGACCCGGACGCCAGCCCGCTGGGCAAACTTCGCCGTGTTCTTCGGTGAACTGCAGCGCTTCGACCAGACGGATCATGTCTTCAACGTCACGACCCAGTGGCAGGTTGTTCACCACCTGGTGTTGAACAACGCCTTCACGGTCGATCAGGAACGAAGCACGCAGTGCAACGCCAGCATCATGCTCGATGCCGTAAGCGCGGGTGATCTCGTGCTTGACGTCGGCAACCATGGTGAACTCGACTTCGCCGATGCCGCCCTTCTCTACCGGGGTGCTGCGCCATGCATAGTGAGTGAACTGCGAGTCGATGGAAACACCTACCACTTCAACACCCAGCTCGCGGAACTTAGCGATGCGGTTGTTGTGGGCAATGATTTCCGAAGGGCAAACGAAGGTGAAATCCAGAGGCCAGAAAAACAGCACAACGTATTTGCCACGCAGCGAGGACAGTTTGAAGCTGTCAACGATGGAGCCGTCGCCCAGCACTGCTGCTGAATCGAAATCCGGTGCCTGTTTGTTTACCAGTACGCTCATGATGTCTCCTTGGAGGATCAAATTTGAAAGGGATAGGTTGAGAAATTGGTGGCCAGCCTATCGGGGCTGCAAAGATTAAGGAAATATCGTTTCACAATCCACCTCATAGGCAATCCCTATTCCGATAAGCCCTTGATTCAAGCCGGCAGGAAAATTTTACGCTCATGGGGTTGTTACTGCGATGTCGGCTGTCACCCAGATGCTTCGTTTCAGCAGGATCACCCCATTCTCCATGGCTCCCGCTAAACATCGAACAGGTTCTATGTTTGCTGCGCGACAGCGTGGTGTCAGGGGCACCTGGGCGACTCCTACAAATCACTCATCTACTGCGCAGTGTCAGGGGCACGAGATGAACCCAGGTCGCTTTCACCCGCCACGTAAAGCCGGTAATGTCGGCGGGTTTTCCACCATTCGGAGGCTGCCATGCCTGCTCCCGCTCTCTCGGGCCCGCAATATCTGCGTGAAGGCCTGAAACTGGTGCTCAGCCCAGGCTTGCGTCTTTTTGTGCTGCTGCCCCTGACCATCAACCTGTTGCTGTTCGGTGGCCTTATCTATCTGGCCATGCATCAGTTCAGCATGTGGGTCGATACGCTCATGCCCGAACTGCCAGGCTGGCTGAGCTTCCTCAGCTATATTCTCTGGCCACTGTTCGTCGCCCTGGTGATATTCATGGTGTTCTTCACCTTCACTATGCTCGCCAACATCATCGCCGCGCCATTCAACGGCTTCCTCTCGGAAAAGGTGGAAGTGGTCGTCCGCGGCACCGATGACTTTCCACCCTTCAGTTGGGGTGAACTGATTGCCATGGTGCCACGCACCTTTGGCCGGGAAATGCGCAAACTGGGCTACTTCCTGCCTCGCGCCATCGCCCTTTTCATTCTGTCGTTCATCCCCGTGGTCAACCTGATTGCCGCGCCGTTGTGGCTGCTGTTCGGGGTCTGGATGATGGCGATCCAATACATCGACTATCCGGCAGACAACCATAAGCTGGGCTGGAACGAAATGCTCGCCTGGCTGCGCGCCAAACGCTGGCAGAGCCTGAGCTTCGGCGGCATCGTTTATGTCGCGCTGCTGATCCCGGTGGTCAACATCCTGATGATGCCGGCGGCTGTCGCTGGCGCGACTTTATTCTGGGTGCGGGAGCGAGGCGAAGAAGCGTTACTGACGCATAAATCCTGAAACTAATAAAAAGGCCCTTGATTGGGCCTTTTTTTTATCGCCACAAGAAGTCAAGCTCAACCAAACTTACCGGCAATTAATATAAAAAGAAATATCCCACACCTCTATCCAATACTTCCTACAAACACCAAAAACGCCATTAAAACCTGCCCGGCAAACCATTGCCTATTAATGGCAAACACCTGCCGACTTCCTACAAAACTCTTTCTGTAGGAAGTTTACGTAGGAGCATAACTCCGTTTTCCATCTCGCCTTATTTCATTAACAGTTGCAACCACTCTATTTCCTACACGAAAGAGTCTGGCACTCCTGTTGCTATGAGAGTTATAAAACAAGGAGTGAGCAAAACATGGAAATCAAGGCAAATCCCGTCCACCCCAATGCTGCAACCGCGCCGAAGAAAAACCCACAGGAAGACTCCTCAAGGTTCGCGAAAATCCTGAATAACATGACCCAACCAAAACCCGCTCAAAAAATCGAAGCACAGCCCGCCGCATTGTGCCGCCAGATCAAACCACGTTCACACCTGCAACTGACCAGTCTCAACCCAGTAGGCACCCTGCACAAACCAAAGCCTGCGGCGCTGGAAACAATCGGCGAGTCGCGGATTTTACCGTTTGTTTTATCGACTACACGCTAGACATGCGGATCAGGAGCAGCAATGAACATCAACAATCCAGGATATATCGAACGGCGGACTGTCTCTGACAGACTTAATGAAAGTATCAAACCAACTAACAGGTTTTCACAACAAAACAAAAACAGTCTTGAAGAACCTCCATTCGCAATAACACTGAAGGAAAAAACAGGCTCAGTGGAAACCCCTGTCTACGCCCGGAGCGTCTCAACAAAAACGGAATGCAATCGCTTAATGAATGAAATTTCGTCAAATCCTGAAGTCGCCGACATGCGGGTAAGGGATTACGCCCATGAATCACTCGGCGTAGTGGCCTACAGCATCGCGGAATACCCCATTCTCAGGCTTGTAACTACAGGAGAAATTTACACGCCAGAAGTACAAGCAGAATACGATAGCACCTGGAAAGAATGGCAATACGGCCGACTATCACTTTATGAAACTGAGCTTTCCAAAGGTACTCCAGCGGCGGAAATACTCAAAAAACTATGGCAGTACAATGACACGATGCCTGCAGATTTTTTAAAGCGTGCGGGCTGGTGACAGAAACATAAAGGGCTGGGCTGACACACTCATCAGCCCACCCTCCAGGATCAGTATCTCTCTACCATTGAACAGTCAACGAACCCTGCAAGGTGCGAATCGGGAAAAACGGACTCCGATATGCCCTGATATTAAAATAGAATGGAAATTCAGCGTAATAGCTATTAAATACTGAAGTAGAGCCAGACGGTCGGTTAGTCACATCAAGGCATTGGTTGGTAACCATTTGGCATAGCTCAACCGTGACCGGTTGCGAGCGCCCTTGATTCGCCCAGCTCCAGCTAACATTCCTCGCCCTGACCGCCACCGGGGGAGCCGGTGCGTAGGGTACATTAAATCTATATGTCTGATTTTTAACTTCAATATTGGGTAAGCTGAATGTCGAATGATATTCATCTGCAAAAGACAGTTCGGCCATCATTGCCATACAAAAAACCAAACCAATATATATGCCTTTACTTTTCATTAAACTATATCCTTATCACAAAGGCCACTGAAAAAGCTTATCCAAGCCAGCGCCTCTGTTTTCAAATTTTAATGCGACCAGAGATCGCAGACATGTCTAAACTAGACAAAACTCACTTTACGCAAGAAAACCCTGAACCTTATAGACATATGTATTACAGCCTCACTTTCAGAGTTCTCCTACAACATCTCTAAAATGTAGGACATGAACTACAAGGGCATCACAATGGCTATCAAGTTTTCGTACCATTACACGTCTCCGTCACAAATCCATCACTCCCCCGCCACATAACCGAAATCATTGCAGCCGACACTGGCTGTCATGAGCCAAATTCTTCACATCACGTTAATTACTGAAACCTTCGCCCCCGAGATCAATGGCGTTGCCAATACCCTGGGCCGTTTGTGCGATGGGCTGCGGCTGCGTGGGCACCGGGTCGAGCTGGTGCGGCCTCGTCAGTCTGGCGATGTCGGGCTGGCTGCAGATGATTTGATGCTGTGCCGCGGCTGGCCGATTCCGGGTTATCCGGGGCTGCAATGGGGGCAGTCGTCAATGCACAAGCTGTTGCGCCGTTGGCAGCGGCAGCGTCCGGATGTGCTGTATATCGCCACTGAGGGTCCGCTGGGGCTGTCCGCCTTGCGGGCGGCGCGACGTTTGGGAATTACCGTAATCAGCGGTTTCCACACCAACTTTGCGCAGTACACCCAGCAATACGGTATGGGCTTCATGAACCGCCTGCTGACTCATTACCTGCGCTGGTTTCACAACCGCTCCAAGATGACCCTGGTACCCAGTGTCAGTCAGAAAATAGCGCTTGAAAGACGGGGCTTCGAACGTATCGAGCTCTTGTCACGCGGGGTGGACAGCGCGCTGTTCCATCCTTCGAAACGCTCGCAGCCACTGCGCGAAAGCTGGGGGCTGAACACCGGTGATATCGCCGTATTGCATGTCGGAAGACTCGCGACCGAAAAAAACCTCTGCCTGCTCAAGTCCACCTTTGAAGCGCTGCGCAACAAATACCCGCAACGCCAGTTGAAGATGGTGATTGTCGGTGACGGCCCGCAACGCGCAGCGCTGCAACAGCAACTTCCGGAGGCTATTTTCTGCGGCACCCAGCGCGGTGAAACTCTGGCTGAACACTACGCCTCCGGGGATGTGTTTTTGTTCCCGAGCCTGACCGAGACCTTCGGTAACGTTGTGCTGGAGGCGCTGGCGTCGGGGCTGGGTGTCGTGGCTTATGACGAAGCCGCGGCAGGGCAGCATATTCGCCACGGCCATAATGGCGCGCTGGCCATGCCGGGCGACGAGGCCGCTTTCATTGATGCAGCCTGCTGGTTGCTGGAGGACAGCGAAACCTTGCGTCGCGTACGCCTTAATGCGCGGCAGCACGCCAGTCGCCAGGGTTGGGGAGCAATCATTGATCTGTTCGAGCGCAAAATGCTCAGTGCCTGCCCGACACCAGAACCGGCAAAGCCTGAACCGGTCCATGGTGCCGAGCTGAAGCTCAAACGCTAGACCAGCGTGGTCAGCGCGTCGCGACTAAAGGGCAGAATGTCTTGCTCACGGCCTTCGCGGACTTTCACGGCCCAATCCGGATCCACCAGCAACGCACGTCCGACGGCGACCAGATCAAACTCTTCATCGCCAAGACGCTTGAGCAGGTTCTCCAGGCTGGCGGGCTGAGCGATCTTGTCGGTGTTGACCATGAACTGCAAGAACTCGCCATCCAGCCCGACACTGCCCACGGTAATGGTCGGTTTGCCGGTCAGTTTCCTCGTCCAGCCGGCCAGATTAAGGTCCGAGCCTTCGAACTCCGGCTCCCAGAAACGCCGCGTAGAGCAGTGGAAAATATCGATGCCAGCGTCAGACAATGGCTTTAGAAACTCATCAAGCGCCTCAGGCGTTTGCACGAGACGCGCGCTGTAATCCTGCTGCTTCCACTGTGAAAAACGAAAGATGATCGGGTAATCAGGGCCGACCGCGGCTCTGACGGCTTCAATCAATTCGATAGCGAAGCGCGATCTGTTGGCCAGGCTGCCGCCGTACTCGTCGTCACGTTGATTACTGCCCTCCCAAAAGAACTGATCCACCAGGTAGCCATGGGCGCCATGGATTTCTACACCGTCCATGCCGATGGTTTGAGCGTCCTTGGCGGCCTGAGCAAACGCGGCAATGACTTCATCAATGTCCTGCTGGCTCATGCCATGCACCACGACCTGCCCGTCCTTGAGCTTTTCCATCGGACCGTAGGCCGGAACGCTGGCATCCGGCTCCGTTCCCAGACGGCGCACGGCACCCACATGCCACAGCTGCGGGACGATCTTGCCGCCCTCGGCATGAACCGCCTCGACCACTTTCTTCCAGCCAGCCAATGGCGCATCACCGAAGAACTGGGGCACATTCGGGTAACCGTTGGAGGCTTTGTGATTGACGGTGGTGCCTTCAGTGATGATCAGGCCGACACCTGCTGCAGCGCGGCGTCGGTAGTACTCGATCACTTTCGAATTGGGGACATGTCCGGGCGAGAAGGAGCGGGTCATTGGCGCCATGACCACCCGTGACGACAGCTCAAGGCTGCCCAGGTGGAAAGGTTTGAACAGGGCTTTGACCGGCATGCGAGGCTCCTTGGTGATCATTTCGAATCATCAAGGATAGGGCGGGGTTTCAGGCGGGTGACACTACTATTGATGTGGGTGATCTGGATTGAGAAGCAACCCGGAGGATGTAGGCAATTCAACTGTGCTGTAGGAGCGCACGGAGGTTAAGACGGCCGCGAAGCGGTGTATCAGGCAACCCCGCTATCGCTGCCTCGCGCTGCTCACAAGCGATTACAGGAGATGTGTGCCAAATGGAATGCTATCGCAGCCTTCGGCAGCGCTCATCAAACATGAAATAACTATCCGACCTGGACTGGAATGCTTTTCAACTGTAGGAGCGCGCTTGCCCGCGATTGCATTGGGTCAGGCAACACATTTTCGCTGACGCATCGCATCGACCCAGACCAAGCACGCTCCAAGGCCCCGTTTGCTGCGCGACAGCGCTCTGTCAGGGATACCGGGCGATCTCCTACAAGGATTAAATCAACTCAACGCTTTCTCAATCGCCAGAATCACAGCCGGATCATCCGGTGCTGTACGAGGAGAGAAACGCGCGAGCACTGCGCCATTCTTGCCCACCAGAAACTTTTCGAAATTCCAGGTGATGTCGCCTGGAAACTCTGCGCCTTCACCGGCCAGCAAGCGGTAAAGCTGGTGACGATGAGGATCATTCACCTCAAGCTTCTCGCCCAAAGGGAACGTCACGCCATAGTTGAGACTGCAGAACTCCTGGATTTCCTGCGCAGAACCTGGCTCCTGCCCGGCAAACTGGTTGCACGGCAAGCCCAGCACGCTGAAGCCCTGGTCCTTGTATTTCTGATAGAGATTCTCGAGCGCCGCGTACTGAGGCGTCAGCCCGCACTTTGAAGCGACATTGACGACCAGAACCACTCGCCCCTTGAAGGTCGCCAGCGACAACTCCTGACCATCCAGATCCTTCAATTTAATGTCGTGAAACGCACTCATGACCCACTCTCCCCTCAAATCCCGCGGACAAAAAAGGCGCCTGCCAGACTGCTTGAACCAAGTTGTTCGCGCAGAACCTGCCTGGGCGCCTTTTCAGCTACCTGAGCTTAGCAGCTCAAATCAATGGTGGTGACCACCTTCGCCATGCACGTGACCGTGGGCGATTTCTTCCTGGCTGGCATCACGAATATCGACGATCTTCACTTCGAAGTTCAAGCGCTGACCGGCCAACGGGTGGTTGCCGTCAACGGTAACGTCATCGCCGTCCAGGTCGCGGATAGTCACGATCTGCATGCTGCCGTCAGGGCCGGAAGCGTGGAACTGCATGCCCACTTCCAGTTCGTCGACACCTTCGAACATGCTGCGGCTCAGGGTGCTGACCAGTTCGGCGGAGTATTCGCCGTAGGCGTCTTCCGGCTCGATAGCGACTTTCAGTTCGTCACCAACATTCTTGCCGTCCAGAGCCTTTTCCAGGCCAGGGATGATGTTACCTGCGCCTTGCAGGTAAACCAGCGGCGCGCCGCCAGCGGAACTGTCGATGACCTCACCAGCGTCATTGGTCAGGGTATAGTCAATGGAGACAGCCTTATTGGCGGCGATCGGCATGGGTCAAGACCTTTTGCTTAAGATTGAAGAACGAGCAAGTTTAACCAAGCCATCGCTCGAAAGCGAACGCAACACGGACAGACGCAGACAGACGGGCCCTATTGGATAACGTGACGGTTACAGATTTCCGGCAGGACGAAGAGGGCCATTGGGTGGTCATACTCTCGTGCGGACATACTCAGCACCTGCGTCATCAACCACCCTGGCAATCACGTGCCTGGGTACTTGATCCAAAACAACGGCTGCAAAAAATAGCTAAAGGCTTTCGCTGTGGCTGGTGTGCGCAGCCTACGGATAACGATAACCTTAGCCACCTCTGAGACGCTGCAATTCGACAGCGCCCTGTTTCCGGTCAGTTGGCTGTCCATCGCCGCCATGGCCCTTGTACTGCTCAAGCGAGAACCCTGAATGCAGACTTTCTTTATTGCCCCCACAGACTTTGGTGTGGGTCTGACATCCATCAGCCTTGGTCTGGTGCGCACCCTGGAGCGTGCCGGGCTGAAAGTCGGCTTCTTCAAACCCATCGCCCAGCCGCACCCCGGCGATCTGGGCCCGGAGCGCTCTACCGAGCTGGTCGCTCGCACTCATGGCCTCAATCCGCCACGACCACTGGCCTTGTCCCACGTAGAGCGGATGCTCGGCGATGGTCAGCTGGATGAGTTGCTGGAAGAAATCATCAGCCTCTATCAACAGGCTGCAGTCGGCAAAGACGTGTTGATCGTTGAAGGCATGGTACCGACCCGACACGCCAGTTATGCGGCCCGGGTAAACCTGCACCTGGCCAAGAGTCTGGACGCCGATGTGATTCTGGTGTCCGCGCCGGAGAACGAAGTGCTGGCCGAACTCTCGGGCCGGGTCGAATTGCAGGCTCAACTGTTCGGCGGCCCTAAAGACCCGAAAGTCCTGGGGGTGATTCTCAATAAAGTCCGCACCGATGAAAGCATGGAAGCCTTCGCCGCGCGGCTCAAAGACCATTCGCCTTTGTTGCGCAGCGGTGACTTCCGGTTGCTGGGCTGCATTCCCTATCAGGCCGAACTGAACGCGCCGCGTACTCGTGATGTGGCCGAACTGCTCGGCGCGCAGGTTATCAATGCCGGCGATTACGATCAGCGGCGCATGTCGAAAATCATTATCTGCGCCCGCACCGTGCTCAATACCGTGCAGTTGCTCAAACCGGGCGTGCTGGTGGTAACGCCCGGTGATCGTGACGACATCATTCTTGCCGTCAGCCTTGCGGCCATGAACGGCGTGCCACTCGCAGGCTTGCTGCTGACCAGCGACACCGTGCCGGACCCGCGCATCATGGAGCTGTGTCGCGGCGCCTTGCAGGCGGGCCTGCCGGTTCTGTCGGTCAGTACCGGTTCTTACGACACCGCCACCCAGCTCAATCAATTGAACAAGGAAATCCCTATTGATGACCGCGAGCGTGCCGAGATCATCACTGATTTCGTCGCCAGTCATCTGGACGCCAACTGGCTGCACCAACGCTGTGGGACCCCGCGAGAACTGCGCCTGTCCCCGGCGGTGTTCCGTTATCAATTGATCCAGCGCGCTCAGGCCGCCAACAAACGCATCGTGTTGCCGGAAGGCAGCGAGCCGCTGACCATTCAGGCCGCTGCGATCTGCCACGCACGCGGGATCGCCCGGTGCGTGCTACTCGCCAAGCCCGAAGAAGTCCATTCGGTCGCCAAGGCACAGGGCATCGAACTGCCGCCGGGCCTTGAGATTCTCGATCCGGATCTGATTCGCGAGCGTTACATCGCGCCCATGGTCGAGTTGCGTAAAAGCAAAAGCCTCAATGCGCCGATGGCTGAACAGCAGCTGGAAGACACGGTGGTGATCGGCACCATGATGTTGGCGCTGGACGAGGTCGACGGGCTGGTTTCCGGGGTCATCCACTCCACCGCCAATACCATTCGCCCAGCCTTGCAACTGATCAAGACCGCACCGGGCTGCACGCTGGTGTCATCGGTCTTTTTCATGCTGTTTCCGGATCAGGTACTGGTCTATGGCGACTGCATCATGAACCCGCACCCAAGCGCCAGCGAGCTGGCGGAAATTGCCCTGCAAAGTGCCGACTCCGCAGTGGCCTTCGGCATTACGCCCCGGGTCGCGATGATCAGTTACTCCAGCGGCAATTCGGCCAGTGGCGAAGAAGTGGAAAAGGTTCGTGAAGCGACCCAACTCGCCCAGGAAACGCAACGCGACCTGCTGATCGACGGGCCGCTGCAATATGATGCTGCCGCCAACGAGAACGTCGCCCGGCAACTGGCACCTGACAGCGCCGTAGCCGGTCGCGCCAATGTGTTCGTATTCCCCGATCTGAACACCGGCAATACCACCTACAAAGCCGTACAACGCAGCGCTGATTGCGTGAGCATCGGCCCTATGCTGCAAGGCCTGCGCAAGCCGGTAAACGATTTGCCACGTGGAGCACAGGTGGATGACATCGTCTATACCATCGCGTTGACCGCGATTCAGGCAGCCACTCTTTCCTGACACACTGCTGCGTCATACTTACACGATGCTGTCGCCTGCCAGGCGACAGCATCCGAATTCTCTTCTGGAGCCCTTCCGGTATGGATTTTCTGCCTGCCCCATTGCGCGGTTTCATCGCCTCGCTGCTGTTGGCGCTGAACACCATTGTTTGTTGTACGCCGCTGTTCGTCGTCGCCATCTTCAAGCTGTGCCTGCCCTTCCCTGCCGCTCAACGCGTGACGGACTGGCTGATGAGCCACATTCACGAAGCGTGGATCGCCAACAACAACCGCTGGATGAATCTGCTTGGGCATACCCGCTGGCATTTGAGCGGTCTGGAAGGCCTGGATTACGAACACTCGTATCTGGTCACTAGCAACCACCAGAGCTGGGTCGACATCATGGTGTTGCAGTACGTCTTGAACCGCCGGATTCGTCCGTTGAAGTTTTTCCTCAAACAAGAGTTGATCTGGGTGCCGGTCATAGGTCTGGCATGGTGGGCACTGGGTTTCCCGTTCATGAAGCGCTACTCCAAAGCGTATCTGGCGAAACACCCGGAGAAGCAAGGCAAGGACCTGGCGACCACACGCCGTACTTGCGCCAAATTCCGCAACAACCCGGTGGGTATTTTCAACTTCGCTGAAGGCACCCGTTTCACCAGCGGCAAACAGGCCGCGCAGTCATCACCGTTCCGCTACCTGCTCAAGCCCAAGGCAGGCGGAATCGCGTTTGTACTGGATGCGATGGGTGAACAGCTGGAGTCAATCATCAACGTCACGATTCATTACCCGCAGGGTCGGCCAGGTTACTGGGATCTGCTATGCGGCAATGTTCGCGAAGTGGTCGCGCATTTCGAAGAGATCAAGATTCCGCAGCACTTCATCGGCAAGAACTACGATCAGGACGGCGAATACCGCCTGGAATTCCAGCAGTGGATCAATAAGCTGTGGGAAGAGAAGGATCAACTGTTGGCCCGGCTGCATGCCGAATATCCGGGTAACGTAAGGCCGTGAAGCCCTGTAGGAGTGAGCTTGCTCGCGACAGCGGTCTGTCAGCTATATACCCAGTGACTGACAAACCGCTATCGCGAGCAAGCTCACTCCTACAGATCTAACGTATGCCCCGCGACAGCGCGGTGCCATTGGCACCGCAGCCCCTCGAATTACTGCTGATACTGCTCGTACTGCTGACCAGGAATCGGTTTGAGGTTGACCTCAACCCGACGGTTTTGAGCGCGGCCATTCACATCGGCGTTGCTGGCAATCGGCTGATCAGGACCTGCACCCCGCACCGACAGGCGGGCAGGATCAACGCCTTGAGACGTCAGATAGGTGCTCACGCTCTGCGCGCGTTGTTGGGACAGGTCCATATTGTGCTGACGCGAACCGGTACTGTCGGTGTAACCAACAATCTCGATGTTGTTCTGATTGAACTGTTTCAACGAACCGGCAAGGTTGTTCAGCGGTGAGTAGAAGCTGCTGGCGATAGCTGAGGAATCGGTCGCGAAGGTGATATTGCCCGGCATGATCAGCTTGATCTGATCGCCTTGACGCTGCACTTCGACGCCGGTGTTGGCCATGCTTTCGCGCAGCGCCTTTTCCTGTTTGTCAGCGTAGTAGCCGTAGCCGGCGGAAGCCGCACCCACTACCGCAGCACCAATCAAAGCCCCTTTGCCGCGATTATTGTGATCGATCGCTGCACCAGCCAAAGCCCCCGCCAGCGCACCCAGCCCGCCGTATTTGGCCGTTTTGCTGACACCGCCAGCGCTCTGCGCCTGGCCCTGATTGTCGTAAGGGTTTGGTGACGCACACCCGGAAAGCATAGCCACGGCAGTAGCGGCAATAATCAAACGACGCGAGGTAAACATGCAGATGCTCCTGAATTCTATGAACATCAAGTCCTCAGACTTGTGACGAAATTAGAGCATGGCAGCCCTGTTAAATTCCTTAACCCTGCCTGAACAGCGCTCAAGCCCGAACGAATGGGTTCTCACGCATTTCATCCCCCAGCCGGGTATCAGGACCATGCCCTGTGACAACCGTAGCCTCTTCATCCAGTGTGTACAAACGCTGCTTGATGGAACGCACGATGGTCGGCTGGTCCCCGCCCCACAAATCCGTACGACCGATACCTCGACGAAATAAGGTGTCCCCGGCAATCAACAATCCGGCATCGGCAAACCAGAAGCTCATTGAGCCGGGCGTATGACCCGGTGTATGCAGCGCCACGCCACAGCCGCAAGTCAGTTCCTCATCATCGGCCAACCAACGGTCTGGCGGCGGCACCGGCGTATAGGGCACGCGAAAAACCTGACATTGCGTCTCAAGGTTGTCCCACAGGAACTGATCCTCTTTATGCAGGTGCAACGTCGCCCCGGTCTTCTCTTTCAAGAGCCCCGATGCCAGAAAATGATCGAGATGCGCATGGGTATGGATGATGCTCACGACCTTCAGATCCAGTGCTGCCAGGCGAGCCAGAATCAACTCATGGTTGCCACCCGGATCCACCACGATGGCTTTTCGGGTAATCGGATCGCCAATGCATCGTGCAGTTGCACTGCAATGGGCCAACGGGGAATGTTTCTCGTATCAGCGTGGGCTTTGCCGCTTGCATAAGTGTTCCTGTGAATGTTTTTCCATAGCCATTTGCACTGGCTGAGATCACCGGTCTCTGCATCATAAAGCTGACCGCCCAAACGGCAAAATCCTCGCCAGTCAAACCACGAATGACCGCTCATCGGCCAGTTGATGGCTTATAGCCATAACCAGTAACGTTTTTGATACATATCCAGATACAAGCTGGATAGAATGTGCGCTTTTCTGGCGTCAGAAATCAGCAACCGCATTTGAGAGATGAGTTCCGGCTGGAATCACTCGATGTAGCGGTCACATTGGACAGACCGCGATTCATTCAGGAAGCAACAATGCCTACTCCAACGGGTTACACCATGAGCTATTCGGCCTATGCGAGCAGCAATTCTCAGCTCAATAGCTTGCTTTACGGCACCTCATGGAGTTGGAGCAGTGGGTTCACAGTCACCAATCTGACGTACAGCTTTTTCGAAGAGGGCACTTCGAAATACGCCCTCTCGTACAGCGCAAGTCAGGAATATCTAGACGCCTACGAGCTGGCCCCTGCACAGCAAACAGCAATCATCGACAGCCTCGCCAAGTGGTCCGCTGTATCCAATGTCAAATTCACCCAGGTGACTGACACCGATACCACTGTTGGCGATCTGCGTTTCGGTGGCTACGCCGGGATGGATGACAACACCGCGGCCTGGGCCTACCTCCCCGACAATACCCCTGTGGCGGGCGATGTATGGATAGGCCCCCAAACCAATGAACCTGCACCCGCTGAGGGCAGTTACGACTACATGACGTTCATGCATGAAATTGGTCATGCGCTGGGTCTCAAGCACCCATTCGAGCAGAGCTTTTACAACAGCACCACGTTGTCCCCGATGCTGGATGACGTGCGCTACACCATCATGAGCTACACCAACGGTTATTCTTACGAACCCACCACCCCCATGCTTTTAGACATCCTCGCCATCCAGAAGCTGTACGGGGCGAATGCACTCTGGGAAGCAGGCAACACAACCTACAGCTGGGGTGCCGATCAGTCAGTTTTCGAAACCATCTGGGACGGCGGCGGCGTCGATACCATCGACGCCAGCAATCAGGCCAGCAGCGTGTTCCTCAATCTCAATGAGGGCGAGTTCAGCAATATTGGCAAGACCTTTTACGACTACCAGCAACAGAAATACATCAATGACGGCCTGGCCATCGCGTTCGGTGCAAAGATCGAAAACGCGACTGGCTCGGCCTTCAACGACACACTGGTTGGCAACGACCTGGCCAACGTACTTGATGGGCGCGCGGGTGCCGATTTCATGCTGGGCGGGGCGGGTAACGATACGTACATCGTTGACAACGTTGCCGATCTAGTGATTGAAACCAGTGTGCGACCAAGCGAAATCGATACGGTCATCGCTTCAGTCAGCTACACCCTGGGTGCCAACCTGGAGAACCTGACCCTCACAGGTACTGCCAATCTGAGGGGTACTGGCAACACCCGTGACAATCTGCTGATCGGTAATGATGGCGACAACAGCCTCAATGGGGGCGCGGGCAGCGATGAGCTGCGCGCAGGTGCAGGCAACGACGTGCTCGATGGTGGGGCAGGCATCGACAAACTGATTGGCGGAACCGGTGATGATACTTATATCGTCGACAACGTCAGCGACACGATCACAGAACTGGACGGCGAAGGCTATGACGTCGTCAAAGCCTCGATCAGCTATACCCTCGCCGCCTTTGTCGAAGAAGGCCGACTGCAGGGCACCGAAGCTCTAAACCTGACGGGTAATAGCCAGGCCAATACCTTGATCGGCAACAACGGCGCCAACGTTCTCGACGGCAAAGCCGGTGCCGACATCATGAGCGGTGGCTTGGGCAATGACACTTACATCGTGGATAACGTTGACGACGTGGTAGTTGAAACCAGCGCACTGCTCAGCGAAATCGATACCGTTCAGGCGTCGGTAAGCTACACCTTGGGTGCCAACCTGGAAGTGCTCACGCTCACCGGTCCTGACGCCATCAACGGCACGGGCAATACACTCAATAACCGGATCAACGGTAACGCTGTCGACAACACTCTCGACGGTGGTGCTGGTGCCGATATCATGACCGGCGGCCTCGGCAACGACACCTATGTGGTCGACAACACCCTCGACGTGATTGTTGAAACCAGCAACCTGATAACAGAAATCGACACAGTCAGAGCCTCCATAAACTGGACTCTGGGCGCCAATCTGGAAAACCTGACCCTCACCGGCAGCGCCAACCTGAGCGGCACCGGTAATGCGCTGAAAAATCTGCTGATCGGCAACGCAGGCAATAACGTTCTCAGCGGTGGCCTGGGTAATGATGAATTGCAAGGCGGTGCGGGCGATGATCGTCTCGATGGCGGTGCGGGCCTGGACGTGCTGATAGGCGGAACAGGCAACGATACGTACATCGTCGACAATGTTGCCGACCTCATCACCGAATTCGACGGCGAAGGCCGTGACTTGGTGCAAGCCTCGGTCAGCTACACCCTCAGCGATTTTGTCGAAGACGGACAAGCGCTGGGCACAGCAGCGATAAACCTCACCGGCAATGACGAAGCCAACACGCTGACCGGCAACAACGCCGCCAACATCCTTGATGGCAAGGCGGGAGCCGACACCTTGATCGGCGGACTGGGCAATGACACTTACATCGTGGATAACGTAGGCGACGTGGTCGTCGAAACCAGCGCACTGCTCAACGAGATCGATACCGTACAGGCCTCTATCAGCTACACGCTGGGCGCCAATGTCGAAAACCTGACCCTCACCGGCAGTGACAGCCTCGCCGGCACCGGCAACGCACTGAACAACCGCATCACCGGTAACAGCGGCAACAACCGCCTCGATGGCGGTATAGGCATCGACACCCTGGTCGGCGGACTGGGCAATGACACCTATGTGGTAGACAACCTCCGTGACGTGGTCCTGGAGACCAGTACCCTGCCAGGCGAAATAGATACGGTTGAGTCGTCAATCAACTGGACCCTGGGCGCCAACCTGGAAAATCTGACCCTTACCGGAAGCGCCAACCTAAATGGCATCGGCAATGCCTTGGCTAACACCCTGACGGGTAATGATGGCGCCAACAGCCTGAGCGGCGCAGCGGGTGACGATATTCTGCGCGGCGGCGCGGGCAACGACCGTCTTGATGGCGGGCTTGGTATAGACACGCTGGTCGGTGGCACCGGGGATGATTTTTACATCGTCGATAACTCCGGCGACACCATCACCGAACTCGATAACGAAGGTTACGACGTGGTGCAGACCTCGGTCAGCTATACGCTCGGCAATTTCGTGGAAGAAGGCAGGTTACTCGGCAACGCTGCGCTAAGACTCACCGGCAATGACCAAGACAACCTGCTGCTTGGCAACGCATTGGCCAACACTCTTGAAGGCGGTGCAGGCGACGACACCCTCAACGGTGGCGCGGGCATCGATACCCTGATCGGCGGCACCGGCAACGATACGTACGTCGTCGATAACCTCGGCGACAAGATTACCGAACTCGACGGCGAAGGCCGTGACACCGTGCAAACCACGGTCAGCTACACCCTTAGCGATTTTGTAGAAGACGGTGTCTTGCTGGGCGCTGCGGCGATCAACCTGACTGGCAGCAATCAGGACAACACCCTCACCGGCAACAACGCCGCCAACGTTCTTGATGGTAAAGCGGGGGCCGACACCCTGATCGGTGGCCTGGGCAATGACACTTATATAGTCGACAACATCGGTGACGTGGTCGTTGAAACCAGCGCACTACTCACCGAGATCGACACCGTTCAGGCATCAATCAGCTACACGCTAGGCGCTAATGTCGAAAACCTGACCCTCACCGGCAGCGACAGCCTCGACGGCACCGGCAACGCACTGAACAACCGCATTACCGGCAACAGCGGTAGCAACCGTCTGGACGGTGGCCTTGGCATCGACACCTTGACCGGCGGCTTGGGCAACGACACTTATGTGGTCGACAACCTCAAGGACGTGGTCGTCGAAACCAGCACCCTGGTCACTGAAATCGACACCGTCGAATCCTCAGTCAACTGGGCTCTGGGCGCCAATCTGGAAAACCTGACCCTCACCGGCAGCGATAACCTGAACGGCACTGGCAACGCTCTGGCCAACGTCTTGATTGGCAACGCCGGGAATAACGTCCTCAACGGCGGTGCAGGTATCGACACTCTGAAAGGCGGCGATGGCAACGACACTTTCGTGCTCGACCAGTTTGCCGAACTGGCATTGCTTGAAGAGTTGAGCAATCAGGGCTCCGACACCCTGAATATCAGCTTCGCCGCCACAGCGATCAACAACACCGTGGATCTGAGCAGCGCCAACCTGCGTAACGTGGAAAATGTCACGCTGCTGGGTGCGGGGTTGTTCGGTGTGATCGGTAACGATCAGAACAACATCCTCGTCGGCAATGCCTTCGCCAACACCCTCAACGGCGGTGCAGGCGATGAC
>NZ_JAGTPI010000054.1:0-41750 GCF_021147825.1 Pseudomonas quasicaspiana | reverse complement strand
CCTCTCTGCCCCCCACCCCCCCGCCCCCGGCGCCTGTGCGCTGGCTGCCTCTCGCGTTACCCCCTTTCAAAAAACCCCGCCTGGCCTGACGCTATCGCGAGCAAGCTCACTCCTACAGGGGATCATATTTGCTGAACGACAGCGCTGTGTCAGCATGCCCCCTACCGATTCACATCCACCACCACCCTGCCCCTGACCTCACCCGCCAGTAACTTCGGCGCAATATTGATCACCTCGCTCAAGCCGATTTCACGACTGATCAGTGGCAGCAACGATAGATCCAGGTCGGTCGCCAGCCTCTCCCACGCGGCGATCCGGTCAGCGCGGGGCCTTGTGACGCTGTCGATGCCCGCAAGGGTAATGCCGCGCAGAATGAATGGCGCCACAGACGCCGGAAAGTCCATGCCTTGGGCCAGCCCGCACGCAGCGACGGTGCCGCGATAGCGCGTGGCGGCGCAGATATTGGCAAGGGTGTGGCTGCCGATCGAATCAATGGCGCCTGCCCAACGCTCCTTGCTCAACGGACGACCCGGCCCGGACAGGGTCTTGCGATCAATCACCTCAGCCGCACCCAATTGTTCAAGGTAAGCGGTTTCGTTCAAACGCCCGGTGGATGCCACCACCCGATATCCCAGTCGGGACAGGATCGCCACCGCAAAGCTGCCCACGCCGCCGTTGGCCCCGGTGACCAGCACATCACCCTTGTCAGGGGTTACGCCGTTACTCTCCAGCGCCATCACTGCGAGCATTGCCGTGTAACCGGCGGTGCCGATGGCCATGGCTTGTGCAGCACTGAACGTGTCGGGCAGTTTGATCAGCCATTTGCCCTGCAAGCGGGCTTTCTGCGCCAGCCCGCCCCAATGCCCTTCACCGACTCCCCAGCCGTTGAGCACCACCTGGTCGCCCACCGCAAAATCAGGGTCACTGCTGGCAGTGACGGTGCCAGCCAGATCGACACCCGGCACCATCGGAAAACTGCGCACAATTGGCCCATCACCGGTAATTGCCAGCCCGTCTTTGTAATTGAGCGTGCTGTAGGCGACGTCCACTGTCACGTCGCCTTCGGGCAGCGAATCCTCGCTCAACTCAGCCAGCCTTGAACGATAGCCGTTGTCGTCTTTTTCGATGAGGATGCCTTTGAACATGGGTGCCTCCAATTTAGACCGATCGTCTTTTAATAGCCAAAAAGGTTCATTGCGGTAGCCCGCGCAGAAACCCCGTGATGAAGGTGTTGAGTGGCGCATCGCTGGCAACCAGACGCGCCCGCAACACCGCACCTTCCCAACCAATCCAGAAGAACGCCGCCAGCTCGTCGCAGTCAGCACCGCGAGCCAGTTCGCCATGGGCTTGAGCAGCCCGGAAACACGCGCTCAAGCGCGCTTGCCAGTCGAGAAAGATGCCTTCCAGGATGTCCCGGAAGCCTTCCGGCAACAGACAGACTTCCTGCCCCAGGTTGCCCACCAGACAGCCGCGGCGATAATCATGACGCGCCATACCGGTCTTGGCGTTTTGCACGAAGCCGACCAGTCGCTCAAGTGGAGTCAAGGTTTCATCCAGCAGCCAGCGATCAAGCCTTTGCGAGAAGTAACCGGCGTAGTTGTTCAGCACCGCATGGCCGAAGGCTTCTTTGCTGGGAAAGTAGTGATAGAACGAGCCCTTGGGCACGCCAACCCGCTTGAGGATGTAGTCGATGCCAGTGGCCGTGAAGCCCTGTTCGGTGAGCACTTCGGTGCCGCAGCGAATCAGCGCTTCACGGGTCTCGAAGTTCTCTCTGTCGACCTTGGGCGGGCGGCCTGGACGGCGTTTCAATTCAGGTGCATTCATGAGGCGCAATATTAGACCGATCGTCTTTTATGTCAATGCGCTTACCCCGGTGGTTGCCAAACGCCCCGCGCCGACGCTCAATAGCGCCTCGAATAGCTATTCAAAAAGCCCTTCAACCACATCGCATGGAGCCGTCTATGATCGCCTGGCCTGATTCCCGTATCCTCGACCTGTTTGGCATTCAACTGCCGATTCTTCTTGGGCCCATGGCGGGTGCTGGCGGTTCGGCACTAGCCATTGCGGTAGGCAACGCGGGCGGCCTGGCCTCCCTTGCCTGTGCGATGCTGGGCCCGCAGCAGATTCGCGATGAAGTGGCCCTCATCCGTCAGCACAGCACTGCCCCGCTGAACCTCAATTTCTTCTGCCACCAGCCACCGCAGGATGACCCGCAAAGCCACGTACGCTGGAAGGAAGCGCTGCAGCCTTACTACCAGGAGCTCGGCGCAGATTATGACGCACCGACACCTGTCTCCAGCCGAGCGCCTTTCGATGGTGTCAGTTGTGAGCTGGTCGAAGCATTGAAACCTGAAGTGGTCAGTTTTCACTTCGGCCTGCCCGAAACCGCCTTGCTTTTGCGGGTCAAGGCCACCGGAGCCAAGGTCATTGCGTGCGCCACCACTGTCGCAGAAGCCGTCTGGCTGGAGACCCAAGGCTGCGACGCAATCATTGCCATGGGCTACGAGGCTGGCGGGCACCGCGGGATGTTCCTCAGCACTGAATTGGACACACAGGTGGGGACCATGGCCCTGGTACCGCAGATCGTCGATGCGGTCAGCGTGCCGGTGATTGCCGCCGGGGGAATCGCTGACGGGCGAGGGATCGCCGCCGCCTTCATGTTGGGCGCATCAGCGGTACAGGTGGGTACTGCCTATCTGTTTTGCGCGGAAGCCAAGGTCAGCAAGCCTCACTATCGGGCGCTGCGGACCGCTGACGAAAGCCAGACCGCGCTGACCAATATTTTTACCGGCCGCCCGGCCCGGGGCATTGTCAATCGGATCATGTCGGAGCTGGGCCCGATGAGCCCTTTGGCACCGGCCTTTCCTCTGGCCGGAGGCGCTCTGATGCCGTTGCGAGCGATTGCTGAACCGCAGGGCAATGGCGATTTCATGAATCTCTGGGCTGGCCAGGCGGTCGGGATCAAGCATGAGCAGAGTGCAGAAGATCTGACCCGCACGATTGCCAATCAGGCGCTGCAAAAACTGACCCGTTTATAAACTTAGCTTCCATGGGGTCTGGCCTCGCTATATACTCCCCTATATAGCGAACGCCCGACATTGAGGTCGTTCGGATACCGACTACGCCATGGAGCTGTTCAATGCGCACGTTTCACAAAAGCCTCGCCTTCAAATCCCTGACGGGTGTCATTGCCGCACTGGCGATGGGCTCCGCCTTCGCTGACGAAGTCCAGGTCGCAGTTGCCGCAAACTTCACCGCGCCGATTCAGGCCATCGCCAAGGATTTCGAGGCTGACACCGGACATAAGCTGGTGGCGTCATTCGGCTCCACCGGCCAGATCTACACCCAGATCAAGAACGGCGCGCCGTTCGAAGTGTTCCTCTCCGCCGACGACAGCACCCCGGCCAAGCTGGAAAACGAGGGCGATATCGTCAAAGGCTCACGCTTCACCTACGCCGTTGGCACCCTTGCCTTGTGGTCCGCGAAGGAAGGCTACGTGGACGCCAAAGGCGACGTCCTCAAGAAAAATCAATACCAGCATCTGTCCATCGCCAACCCGAAAGCCGCGCCTTACGGCCTCGCTGCTACCCAGGTACTGGCCAAGCTGGGCCTGACTGATGCAACCAAACCGAAAATCGTTGAAGGCCAAAGCATCACTCAGGCCTATCAATTCGTTTCCACGGGCAATGCCGAGCTGGGTTTCGTGGCGCTGTCGCAGATCTACAAAGACGGTAAAGTGACCGGCGGTTCCGCGTGGATCGTACCGGCCGAGATGCACGATCCGATCAAACAGGACGCTGTGATCCTCAACAAAGGCAAAGACAACGCCGCTGCCAAGTCGCTGATTGAATACCTCAAAGGTCCTAAAGCGGCTGCCGTGATCAAGTCCTTCGGATACCAACTGTAAAATGCCGCTCGACAGTACCGACTATGCTGCAATCTGGTTGACCCTGAAACTGGCGTCCCTGACCACCTTGATTCTTCTGGTCATCGGCACGCCCATCGCCCTGTGGCTGGCACACACTCGCTCATGGCTCAAAGGCCCTGTCGGCGCCATTGTCGCCCTGCCTCTGGTGTTGCCGCCGACGGTGATCGGGTTTTACCTGCTGTTGCTGCTCGGCCCCAACGGTACTGTCGGTCAGTTGACTCAAAGTCTGGGCCTGGGAACGCTGACGTTCAGCTTTCCTGGTCTGGTCATCGGTTCGGTGCTGTACTCCATGCCCTTCGTTGTGCAGCCGCTGCACAACGCTTTTGCTGCCATCGGCACGCGTCCACTTGAAGTGGCCGCAACCTTGCGAGCCAATCCCTGGGACACCTTCTTCAGCGTGGTATTGCCCTTGGCAAAACCCGGTTTTATTACCGGTGCGATTCTTGGCTTCGCGCATACCGTGGGTGAATTTGGCGTGGTACTGATGATCGGCGGCAATATCCCCGAGAAAACCCGCGTCGTGTCAGTGCAGATTTTCGATCACGTAGAGTCCATGGAGTATCTGCAAGCCCACTGGCTCGCTGGCTCAATGGTGGTGTTCTCATTCCTGGTTCTTCTGGCGCTCTATTCCAGCGGCAAGACCAAAACGGCCTGGGGCTGATTCATGAGTTCAGAGATTCAGGTCCGTCTGCAGGTGAAGTATCCGCAATTCAGCGTGGACGTCGATCTGGTTTTACCTGGCCGCGGCGTGACAGCGCTTTACGGGCACTCGGGTTCCGGCAAGACCACCTGCCTGCGTTGTATCGCAGGCTTGGAAAAACCTGAACAGGGTTTTATCCAGATCAACGACGAGGTCTGGCAGGACACGGCCAAAGGTCTGTTCGTCCCGCCACACAAACGCGCCCTGGGCTATGTCTTTCAGGAAGCCAGCCTGTTCCCGCATTTGTCCGTGCGCGGCAATCTGGAGTTTGGCCTGCGGCGCATTCCCGCCGATCAGCGTCATGTGGATCTGCAGCATGCGACGCAGTTGCTGGGTATCGAGCACTTGCTCGAACGACGCCCCGACAAACTTTCCGGCGGTGAGCGGCAACGGATCGGTATTGCCCGGGCGCTGCTGACCAGCCCGCGCCTGCTGCTGCTCGATGAGCCGTTGGCAGCCTTGGACAGCAAGCGCAAAAGCGAAATCCTGCCTTATCTGGAACGCCTGCACGATGAGCTGGACATTCCCATGCTCTACGTCAGCCATTCTCAGGACGAAGTGGCGCGGCTGGCTGATCATCTGGTGCTGATGAGCGACGGCAAGGCGTTGGCCAGCGGCCCGATTGGTGAAACCCTGGCGCGGCTGGATCTGCCCATGGCCATGGGCGACGACGCGGGCGTAGTGATTGAAGGCACGGTGATTGCCCACAATGCCGAGTATCAATTACTCAGCGTCGCCCTGCCCCACAGCGACCTGCAAATGCGTCTTGCCCATACGCCACTGCCATCAGGTAAAGCGCTGCGCTTCAAGGTTCAAGCCCGGGACATCAGCCTCAGTCTGGAACCCGACCACCAAAGCAGCATTCTCAATCGCTTGCCGGTCACGGTTGTCAGCGAGATTCCCGCAGACAATGCCGCGCATGTGCTGGTCCGTCTCGACGCAGCCGGTACGCCGTTGCTGGCACGTATCACCCGTTATTCCCGCGATCAGTTGCAGCTCGTGCCGGGGCGACAGCTCTGGGCGCAGATCAAATCGGTAGCGGTGCTGGCCTGAGCGTAAATACTGGGCACCCTTTAGAAACAGCGCGGTCAATCCAATTACCTGCCCTGTGGATTGAACCCATGCCTGACTCGACCGTTATCGACCAACTGCCGCCGGACCTGCATTACGTTGAGGATACCCAGGCGGGTTTCAGCCGAAAGATCCTGCGGGGCAAGTTCGTTTACTTCGACAAAGACGGCCAACGGATTCGTGACGAAGCGGAAATCAAACGAATCAACGCACTGGTCATCCCCCCGGCTTATACCGATGTATGGATTTGTCCCGATCCGCGCGGGCACTTGCAGGCCACGGGTCGCGACGCGCGCGGACGCAAGCAATACCGCTATCACGCACGGTGGCGTGAAGTTCGCGATGAGAACAAATACTCACGCATGATCGAATTCGGTCTGGCCTTGCCCAAGGTCCGCAAGAAGATCGAAGCGCAGCTCGCCGAACCCGGGATTGGCCGGGACAAGGTCATGGCCACGGTTGTCTCGTTGCTTGATGCCACGCTGATCCGTATCGGTAACAGCCAGTACGCGCGGGATAACCGTTCCTACGGATTGACCACGCTGCGCAACAAACACGTCGAAGTACACGGCAACGACATCCTGTTCCAGTTTCGAGGCAAAAGCGGCGTCGAGCACCAGATCAATGTGACTGACCGACGCCTGGCCAAAGTCATCAAACGCTGCATGGAATTGCCCGGTCAGAACCTGTTCCAGTACCTGGATGACAATGGCGAGCGCCATACCGTGAGTTCTTCAGATATCAACGCGTACCTGCAAAAGCTCACGGGCTCGGATTTCACGGCGAAGGACTACCGAACCTGGGCAGGCAGCGCGCTGGCACTCGCCACTCTCCGCAAACTGCACTGGGAACCGGAGGCCGACGCAAAAAAACACATTGTCGATATGGTGAAGCAGGTCGCCAGGCAACTGGGCAATACCCCGGCGGTCTGCCGCAAGTGCTATATCCATCCCGCTGTACTGGAAGGCTTTTTGCTGGGAGAGCTTGCGCTGATACCGAAGTCCCGACAACGTAAAGGCTTGCGCCATGAAGAGGTAGCGCTGGCCATTTATCTCCAGAGCCTCGCGGAAAAAGTGCTGGCGGAGTCCTCAGGCAGCGCCTGACCCGTCAGTGCCTGCTGCCTCTCACGCTATTGAATGAACAAACTCAGTAGCGTGCTACTTTTCTTCCTCGACATTCGGGTCGCCGACGCTTCCTTCAGGGCTGATGGCAGCCGGGCTGCTGGATAGCTCCTCTATAGTCGACACAAAGTGCCGCACCGCTTGCTGGATTTCGACCAGCAGCAACTCAGAATTGATGGGCGCGGATTCAACTTTACTGAATGCGCTGTCAATCTGGACACGCGCTGAACGACGGCTGGTGAGCACGAACAAAACGTCTACTCCCGCCGCTGCCAGGGCAGCGAGATAGTCGGCTCTGGGCGCACGCTCTCCGCTTTCATACTTGCCCTGCGCATTGGCGGCGACCCCACCCAGCTCGCCCATTGATTTCTGGGACAGCCCCAGACGCTTGCGCTCCTGCCTTAGTCTTCTACCGATTTCGATCATGGATCTGCTTGCTCCCTGTCAAGCTCGTGAGTGGGTCAGGAAAAAACGGATTAAACAGCCAATCTCAAAACCCACACAATAGGCCTGGAGACCGTAGGACCATTCCTACGTGATTCACCGAAACGCCCTATCAAAAAGAAGGCATTGAATGCACTTTCTGTAGGATCTGCCGAAGGCTGCGAGGCGGACACTCTGAGATACAACCATCCATCGCAGCCTTCGGCAGCTCCTACAGATCAATCGTCTACCTGTTCGTGACATCGCACGACTTAAATGGAGGACCGTGAAAGCGGCCAGCGGGTTTGAACTGATTGATCATCAGCCGACGAAGCGCATGTATCGGCACATGGATGCATTGGATTGAACGATCAGCAGCGCTCCCTGATCGTAATCCTGTGACCTTTAGCCTCAAACTCTGGACGACCCAAATGCCTCAAGACAAACGCGACCTCCCAGGCAACAATCTCAACGACCCCGAGCAGCACCCGGCGGACATTGCTGACCATCAGGAGCGCACTGAAGAAACCCGCGAAGAACAGGCGCAGACCGGTGGTCAGCAGGACGATCAGGGGCATGCGCCAAAGGTCCCTGGCGCAAACGCCCACGCGCCGAAAGACACTGATTAATCAACTCAAGCAACAGGCGTGGGCCGTGCCGTCGCCTTTATTCAATGACAAGGCTGGACGATGACTTCACAGCACACCCCTCCCGACAAAAAGACCCTCTCCGTCGCTGCACCTCAGCAGCACAACGGTTTCGTGCGAGTACGCGGCGCACGCGAACACAACCTGAAAAACGTCGACGTGGATGTGCCCCGTGATGCGCTGGTGGTGTTCACTGGCGTCTCCGGCTCCGGCAAGTCTTCGCTGGCGTTCTCGACGCTGTATGCCGAGGCACAGCGTCGTTACTTCGAATCGGTCGCGCCTTATGCGAGAAGACTGATCGATCAGGTTGGCGTGCCCGATGTGGACTCCATCGAGGGCCTGCCACCGGCGGTAGCCCTGCAACAGCAACGTGGCACGCCAAGCACCCGCTCCTCGGTGGGCAGTGTAACGACGCTGTCGAGCCTGATCCGCATGCTGTACTCCCGCGCGGGGAGTTATCCCGCCGGACAGTCGATGCTCTATGCCGAGGACTTCTCACCCAATATGCCCCAGGGCGCGTGCCCGCAGTGTCATGGTTTGGGTCGGGTCTTTGAGGTGACTGAGCAATCGATGGTCCCCGATGATTCGCTGACCATTCGCCAGCGAGCCGTCGCCTCGTGGCCCACGGCATGGCAGGGCCAGAATCTGCGGGATATTCTCGTCACCCTTGGCTACGACGTGGACATTCCATGGCGCGATCTGCCGAAGAAGCAGCGTGACTGGATTCTGTTCACCGACGAACAGCCCACCGTGCCGGTGTACGGTGGGCTGACACCTGCGGAAACCCGCAAGGCTCTGAAACAGAAACTTGAACCCAGCTATCAAGGCACTTTCACCGGAGCGCGTCGCTACGTGCTGCACACCTTCACCCACTCGCAAAGCGCCCTGATGAAGAAGCGCGTCGCCCAATTCATGATCGGCAGCCCGTGTGCCCTGTGTGACGGCAAGCGGCTGACGCAGGCAGCGCTGTCAGTGAAGTTTGCCGGTTTCGATATCGGTGAACTGGGCCAGATGTCTCTGCTGCAACTGGCTGAGGTGCTACGTCCTGTGGCTGCCTCCGATGCGCCACTTGAAGACGACCTGTCCGTCGAGAAACGCATTGCTGCGCAACGGATCGCTCAGGACCTATTGGCGAGAGTCAGTACCCTGACCGACCTGGGTCTTGGCTATCTGGCGCTGGAACGCAGTACGCCCACCCTGTCGTCCGGGGAACTGCAACGACTGCGCCTGGCTACCCAGCTCGGCTCGCAATTGTTCGGCGTGATCTACGTGCTGGACGAACCCTCTGCCGGGCTGCACCCCGCTGACGGCGAAGCGCTATTCAGCGCCCTGCAACGCCTCAAAGCTGCTGGTAATTCGCTGTTTGTGGTCGAACACGATCTGGAAACCATGCGCCGCGCCGACTGGTTGATCGATGTCGGCCCGGCGGCAGGCGAGCACGGCGGGCGCGTTCTCTACAGCGGTCCGCCCGCCGGGCTCGCCAAAGTCAAAGAGTCGCAAACCCGGTTGCACCTGTTTGCCGAGCACAAAACAGGCAAGCCCAAGCGACGCAAAGCAACCGAATGGCTGAAGCTCGAAGGCGTCACCCGTAATAACCTGAACAGCCTCAACGCTGCATTTCCGCTGGGCTGTTTTACCTCGGTCACGGGTATTTCCGGCTCGGGCAAATCCAGTCTGGTCAGCCATGCGCTGCTGGAACTGGTCGGCTTGCATCTGGGGCATGCTACTGAAAATACCGAAAGCGACGCACCGAGCCTGGAGGATGACGCTCCGCAATCCGCCAGCGGCAAGGTTGCGAGCGGACTGGACGCCATTCGCAGACTCGTCAAGGTCGACCAGAAGCCCATCGGCCGAACCCCACGTTCCAACCTCGCCACTTACACGGGCCTCTTCGATCAGGTGCGCAAGCTGTTCGCGGCTACGCCAGCGTCCCGCAAGAAAGGCTACGACGCAGGTCAGTTTTCATTCAACGTCGCCAAAGGCCGATGCCCGGTCTGTGAAGGCGAAGGTTTTGTCAGTGTTGAATTGCTCTTCATGCCCAGCGTGTACGCGCCCTGCTCCACCTGCCAAGGTGCACGCTACAACCCTGAAACCCTGACCATCACCTGGCAAGGATTGAACATCGCCGAAGTACTTCGCCTCACCGTGGATGACGCAGTAGCGCTGTTCAAAGACGAAACCGCGGTACTAAGGCCTCTGACCGTGCTACGCGATATTGGCCTGGGTTATCTGCGGCTGGGGCAACCCGCGACAGAGCTGTCGGGCGGCGAAGCGCAACGCATCAAGCTCGCCACCGAGCTACAACGCACTCAGCGCGGAGCAACGCTGTACGTTCTGGATGAACCCACCACTGGGCTGCATCCCACCGACGTCGATCGCTTGCTGAAACAACTCAACCTGCTGGTGGATGCCGGCAACAGCGTCGTGGTTGTCGAACACGAAATGCGCGTCGTGGCGCAAAGTGACTGGGTCATCGACATCGGTCCTGGCGCGGGTGATCAGGGCGGCGAGATCGTCGCCGCCGGGACACCAGAGCACGTTGTGAAGGTTGCAGCCAGCAAAACTGCGCCATTCCTGAGGCAGGTCCTGAACGGCTAATTCGATCCGCATATCGTGTGCGAACCAAGGGCCTTGGTCACGAACAGACAAGGCCCGCCTGTTTTTCTGGCCCGAAACGCAAGATCTTGTCTTATTTCAATATCTTGCGGGCTTGCTTCAGATGGGTTGGGTGTATATATTCCCTGCTCTTCAGCGCTACCGCCCCGATGGCGAAATTGGTAGACGCAAGGGACTTAAAATCCCTCGTCCTTTGGACGTGCCGGTTCGACCCCGGCTCGGGGCACCATTTCTGATCAAGGGCTTACGCTGGTTTCTGGCGTAGGCCCTTGTTGTTTAAATTGCCGCAATTCTAGAATCTTGCCGCAATTCTCGATTTTCCAAACCCATCCCGGCGTCCTGCCGACTAAAACCAAACCCCAAAACCTTCTACTCGTCACCCGGGCCTGTCCGGAATCGCGCCGCTCGATTACTGTATATTCAAACAGTATAACGAGCAGTAATGATGCAACCCGTCAAACCCCCAAGCCACACTGAGGAGTGGTATCGATCATGCTGGAACGCCAGCGCCTGGACCAACCCCAGTACCAACTACCGGTACCTGATGAGGTTTGCTGACAACTTATTAAAGATGGGAAGCGTCGACGAAATGGAGCGATTCGAAATGCTTGAGCTGGCAACTGGCGCGTTCTGTCATCACATCGAGGAAGCTCCGCCCGCCTGGAGAAACCCAGCCGCGGACTATGACATCTACGACGAAGCCGGTCTCCAGACCGGCAGCCTCAGCGGGAACCGGGTATTTCTTCACGAACCAGGTATGAAGCCGGGACCTATGGAGTTCTTCGCCCAGATCCACGAAGCAGAGGGAGACAGGCCCGTTATCACCAGAACCTACGCTCAATATGGCGTCTTCACGGATCGCTACATTTTCACCGAGACTGGCCAAAAGCTCACGCTGGTAGAGACAGGGAAGTTGGTTGACGGGAAGATGATCAAGCGCTTGGATGATCCTGACACCTACAGATCAATCATTGATGCCGGGCTGATCGCGCTGGAGGAAGGCGACATGGTCCGTTACGTCGCGCTGTGGGAGCGGGAGCAATTCTCAATTTTTAGGCAGTGTTCGAGTTGCTGCGACCGCTTCGAACTCCGCGAGGATTGCCATTCCTGCAAAGGCATGGGTTTCATAGAGGATCCGCTCTGTCCGAGCGGGCTGCCGCAAAGCAACGCTGCCCACAGAACATCTTTGAAGAAGACGTGACGTACAGGCTTCAACGTCAGCTTGGCCTTCGCCGCCCAGACCGGAGCCCTCGACAGGGTATTCGCGTAGTAATGAGTCGCTCCGCCGCTTGGATCCGGATAAGCGCCATTCATTACTGCCATGGCCACCATCACCGCCTTGGCCATTCCCCCCAACAGGAATCTTCTTAGCTCCAATGAGATATGGATTGTTCGGAGCGTTCTTGTTCCAGCAACTGCACTGATACTACTTCTGGCATACACCCTTATATGGGTCTATTCCGTCAAGGTCCTGTCAAGGATCAGGCCGATCTAAGCAGACAGGTTCCGCAGGCCCTCGATATGTTCAATTTACCCACCTCAGCAGGCTTGTTTGCTGAATCCACGAGAGTCTGAACGTCAGGGCTCGCAATGTAGCGCGAAGCACGCCAACGAACTCTTCAAGGCCATGACCGCGCATCTCAAACTTGGGCTGACCGTCCTGCTTGAACTTGGGTGCGCCGTACTGATCTATGGCCTGGGCGGTGTGATAAAGCTCGTGCTCAACCAGTCACTCACCTGTTGTTTCATCCGGGCTTTCTGCCAGCCCCCGGCGCGGAACATGACCTGCTCAGCTTGCCCGAGGAGAATGCGGCCTTGTTTGACGTAACTGGAAGACGCCCACATCACCTGGATGTCAGAGTCTATTAGATGGGCGTGATTTTCGTTATGGATGCTAGCGGACTCAGCGAGTATCTCGGCTTGCAGCCATTCCCACAATTCGGGCGCTGGCGTCAGACGTATACCGCAATCGGCCAGGTCCGAAAGCTCAAGCAATGATGCTGAAGGCATTGGTCTGTCCACCGCCACACCTTTGAGCTTGAAATAGTGGCTGGTTGCCGGTATTGGTGTCGGCTTTTACCAGTAAGGACGCTCATCCTATGTCACTCATAAAAAACACCTCGCTGACTGCTTGCATTCTCGGCTTGTCATTGCTCAGCGGATGCGCTGTAGGACCGCAACCTACGTGGACCAATTTAGGTCCCGGTGCAATTGCTGCCCAAATTGGCTACATGAGCTGTTATAGCGATGCCAACATAATTGACGGCGAGCGCAAGGTTGGTACTTTGTGCGCCACCCCAACATCCGGATTTATGGGTGATGGCGAGCCTACAGTGATCGGTCAGATGGGCTACGCGCAGAAATACACAATTCCGTTCAGCAAGACATTGGCCGGTTTCGAGTTGCCCTTCGACGACAAGAAGGGAATATTGAAATGCGAACCAATGAAAAATGAATCAACCAAGGCTCTACCGGAAAGCTTCTGCACACTCACAATAAATGGTCAGCACTTGGTTAGCGCCAAAATCATCTTCGAACGAAAGTGATACTCCGCGTGCCGCACTAACCCTGCGGCACACCCCACTTAACAAAGGCTGGAGATCGGAAGTGAGTGATCAGTATCTTCCCATCGGGTTTGCGCTCCAGCGTGGTGTGTTCAGAGCGTCGGTAGCGGCGATATGACAGCTGGATGTTCTGCGAACTATAGTCTCATAGTTTAAAAGTGGCGACTTGTTTAGCATAACTTTTCGCCCCAGGAATTCGTGACTCTTTTAAGTAGTCTTCGAGTTCCTTTTTACTTTTTTCATCTAATAAATATTCTATCGCATTAGCAATGCAGAAACCCCGGGACATACCCCTTGCTCACAACGTTAGAGTCTCTATCCATTGCTTCCGGTTCCTCCCCGCGGGAGTACTCTTGCTCTTCTTGGATTCCGCTCATTAGTTTGTGTTTATTTATAGAGTATGATTTCAGCTCGCCTGCTCTTTCTGAAAACAGGCTTTCAAGCGATGTGACGTCTAAGCCGGACCTATTGACAGCGTCGGTATCCAGGCGATTGACTATATCTTCGTAATCTTCTAACACCTTCAGTTTGAGCTCTTTTTTTAACTCGTCTACTATTTTTTTGTATGGTGATGAAAGAACCAAATCTTTTACTGATTTTGAATTGATGTTCACCATGTATCTACTCCTTTAATGATCCTAGTTAAACCTGATCAAACACGCCTGAGTTGATCGACTGCTTCATACTCCCACGGCATGAGTGATAGTAAGTTAGATCTATTATGTACCCGACCCCGCCATTCCGCTGAGGAATCTGATTATGATGGAGCTCCATAGACACATTTTTTTCAGATATCTCCAACGCCTTACGATTAACTACTTCAACTTTAATTTTAGAAACTTGCCCTCTTGTCATTCGAACCATGTTAGCTCGTGAGTATGCAGTTTTCCAGATACCCCCGCCATCGAGCTGGGTTCTCCCCCGTCCGGAGGTTTCTGGATTTGGCAGCGTCCAGCACGTGTTCTAGCTGCCCACGCACCTCGTCGCAGCGTACCTGTCTGTGAGTCCTGATCAAATAGAGATCGCCACTCATGTCCCACAAGTTGCATCCGTAGGCTTGCCATTCATTATTGTCGAGCTAAAGAGCCAGGAAGCGTTAAGGCAATGCGTCCCGAATCTCGCGGAGTTCAGGCTTACAGTGCCTGTGAGCGGAGCTACCTCGATTTACGCGTATACGAAAGTCTCGGGAGGCTTGGATGACACCGCTGATGTCAATCTGGAGGCTCGGACTTTCACTAATCGTATGACCGAAGATCCTGGAACAGGTAGCGCAACGGCTGCAACCGTTGCGTTGCTCGCGAGCTTGTACTCCAGGAAGAAAATGACAGCTCGTGTAGTGCAAGGAGTAAGTGTAGGACGGCCAAGCGTTATCAATGTGCGATACATCGACGATGGTACGGAAGAGGTCAGAATTTCCGGCGAGTGCGTCACTATCATGCAAGGTAAATTTTCGCTCAAGGGCGATGACTAGCCAAATGATCCTGAGCTTGCGCCGGACATGTCTTGTGCAGTTAGACATACGGCCAAACTTTCAAACCTCAATCGTGAGCTGCGTAGGTCAGGGTGATAGTGCCGAGTATCTCCAAGCGGTCGCAGTCACCTTAATCTCCCAAGCTTAAAGCTCTCCGCAAACCTGCAAATAGCCTCAGCACGTAGTGATCAATTCGAGGTGACACACCTCATAGCCCGGCACCCTCCCCGAATGAGTCGCCCTGACCTTTGAAAGCCGTGTGCTCAGGCAAGTGAAACTGGTCAGCCAGGATGCGCTTGCACGATCATACAACTCACCATGCCATTGCTACACCGCGCTTTCTCGCCGGTTTCATGATCAAGGTGGTCCCTCCAGCGCAATGATACGAGTTGTAAAGTGTGTGTCTGTGGGTCCAGCCAGGCACCAGACTTTTCGTATCTTGTGATTACCACCTCATGCTATTGTGCCATCCCCAAAAAATGCACTGGACGTATTGAAGAATGAACTCATGGAAGGCTGTGGTAATAGCTCTGGCAACCTTGACCGGCGCCCAGGTAGAGGCCGCTGAATACATCCGTTTAAGTACGGTCGGGACGTCTTTGGCGACCTTAATGTCATCCGAAAAAATCGCTGATTTTTTCACGCCTGCCCGTGACGACGCTCTGGCTTTTATTGGCTCAGATGGCGATATCCGTGGTGCGCAGTTTGAACAGGCTGTTCAGCACTACCGCTCGACTGCCAACCAGCCTCTGATGTCTGACCTTCAACTGGCTCAGGCCATTGCTGCAAACTACTGATTGGCCCTCCCGCGGGCTTTTCGTGCCTGCTCTACGCCAGTCGCTTCATGGACAGGTCCATCTTGCCCATAAGGTCTCTTTGCTCTCTCAATGAGAGCACCAACCTGGCGATGGATCTGCTGGTGGAAAGCTCAGCCAAAGGCACCGCCGCAAGATACAACTCGATGTCGCCCGATTGGGGATTGATGAGCTTCAACGAGAAGCAGTCGTTTGCACCGATGACGCATTCGCACCTCGAGGGCAAGAACGCTGTTTCAAAAATTCGCTGGATGTCTGATTTTAGATACATCGTGCGTACTCCACTGGCTCAGTAGTTTGGTCAAGAGTAGACAATCCAACGCCGATTTATTTCCCGTCTTCAAGTAGACCCGCCAAGCACCGGGCTTTTTCATTTAGTCTATCGACCCGATAGATTCTTTTAGAGCCGGGTTATCTGCACCGCACGCCCATAGTGATGTCATAACGCCTCTACCTGTGCGACGATCACTTTATAAGGCGCTTTGGATGCATATCTTCAACTTGGCCCTGCTGATACTTCTACTTACGCTCAGCTACTTGTGTCGAAATGGCGAAGGCCTGGGGGCTACTACCGCAAACCTTTTGTTCATCACCAGCGCTGTCGGGCTGTATTTCTACCCTTACCTCTACGCCATCTCTCACAGGCTTGAAATCAGCAATTCAATCTTCAAGCTGAATCTGCTGTCGGGATGGACCGGAATTGGCTGGCTGGCGGCTTATTATCGTGTTTTGGTTTTCAACATGGAGAGCAGATAAAACAGCAAATTCTTGCGCTGAACCAGTCATTCTTCACAACGTTTTCACATAGAGCCTCGTAATCTAATCGCAGGCTCTATCAGGCCTTGGCCCGCTTTCCCCCATCGCGGGCTTTTCTTTGCCTGGCATTTAGCGTCCTTGTCAGCCGCCCTCCTCTTGATCTTCCTTGTGCAAATCCACAACCAGATTCGCCGCCTCTTCTTCTGACTCCAGATAATGAAGCGATCCGTCGTGACTTTTCACTTCGATCAGGGCCTCTAGATCCGGGCGGCGATGCTCGCTTGGGATTTCCTCGCCTTTGAGCATTTTCAGTGTGACTGCCATGAGCGTTCCTCCCTAAAAGAAAAACTGACAGGGAGAGCCGCCGACAATTCAACCGGCCTGGTGTGATTCTGACAGCCAGAATCGCGCGGGCTGCTGCCCCCTCTCTTCTACCGCCGCCACCGGTCGATCGTCGAACGCGATGTAAATGTAATGCTTTGTGGAGCGCACGAGCACTGCGAGGCAGCGATGGCGGTTAGCCTGATGCACCGCTATCGCGGCCTCGCGTTGCTCGTGCGCTCCTACAGGTCCACCGTTTGGTAACCTTGGCGAGCAACTTGAAGGCCCTATATCCCTGGCCTATGCTCGAAACTGATGATCCATGAGGGATCAGTTTTTCACGCTTAGGGGAAAGATAATGAGCAAATTCATTCTGTCGGCAATAACGGCTGTCTTCCTGGTGGGCACGGCAGTACCGCTCGCCTTCGCTGAGAGCGAACTGGAAAAAGGCATTCGGCATGATAATCGTGAACTGGACAAGGGCGTCGAGCACGATGGAAAGGAACTGGATAAAGGTGTGAAGCACGACGCCGACGAGGTTGATAAAGGCGCCAAACATGATGACAAAGAGCGGCACAAGGCCGACAAGCATATCGACAAAGAGATCAAAAAGGACCTCTGAACCAGAGGCGTAAGCCCGCCATCATGCGGGCTTGTTTATATTTTTCATTATGATTGTCAAACGATTAGACCGGGACTTAGAATGCGTCGCCCTGGACTGCCGATGCGATACTGGCTCAGGGCAGCATTTTAAATCAAGGGCTTACACAGGTTTCTGGCGTAAGCTCTTATTGTTTCCGGGCCTCGACAACCTTGCTGATCCAATAAGATGTCCAGGCTGAACTGCACCGATTCAACCTCAGCCGCGACTCAGCCCTTTTCTCGCTAAATATCGAGCGCCTATTCAAAATACAATTTGGCGCGTCTCCGCCCTCTGAACTATAGAGGTCGACTTTGAAAGGACCAGACAGGCATGACCAGGGATAATCAGGAACTTCGGGATGCACTTATATCGGCAGCGTTTCTGCTCAAGTGGTCTTCCGCGGACCTGCACAAGAAAGCTCGGGATTTAGAGGCTACCGGTAATCAGACGGAAGCTGATGCCATAAGGGAAATCGTCAATAACTATGAAGCTTCCGAAGCGAGCCTTCTCAGCTTTGCAGATGAGGTAAAAGCCGGCCGAATTACTCGGGAACCAGCCGAAGAGCCTCGTTAGTCCCACACGAAGATCATCAGACCATCGCTATTCGCGCGCCCGAAGCCAGTCGCGAATAGCGATCAAGCGCTGGTCTCTCAACAAGCGCCTGGCTGAATACCACCCTTATTGAAATCCTTCAGACGCTCACGCTCTTCCTTGGTGGAATGCGCGGGTGTGTCATCCTTTGGCGGTTCTTTCTTTTCGTCAGTCATTTCACTGTCCTCATGGTGGGTGCTGTTTTGGCAGCTTGAGGGCGCGGCAGTTCAAACTGTCGATAAGCGTCCGGCCGATTCACGTTTGGAACTCCAGCCTCAAGAGCGATTGTGGGCCAGTGCCCCCCACATGGATTGGCAGAGTGCCTCTCTGTTGTGTCAGGCTATGTCGTTTTTATCCTTGGCTTCTGGTTTCGCCAGGGGATTTTTCATGCTCAGGACGAGTCATTCAAGATGTTGATGAAGCTGGCGCCCAAGAAACGGCGCAACGCACGTAACTTGTATCTGGGTATCGCTGCGGTGGTACTGATTGCCGGGATTGGACGCTATTTCGCGTTCAAGGCCGAGCAGGAGAACGAGGCCCAACAGGCGCTGCTGGTCGAGCGGCTGGCCCGGCTGGACGCGACCCTGCCAAAACAGCTGGATGCAATAACCACCCTTGAGTACGTCGGCTTGATGTACAGCGACACTATCATTTACCGCTACAGGATCGACCTGGAAGCAAGCAGCCTCTCGGAGGAACGCAAGGTCAGCATGGAGGCGAAAATACGCCTTGGTCTAGAGCAATTGGCCTGCAAGGAACCGCAGTTGTTGGCGATGATGCGAAGGTTCAAGATTCATCAAGAGCATTACTACCTCGCGAGAAACAGCAAACTCTTCACCATTGATCTTCGCGCTGAACAGTTGAACTGCCCAAATTGATGCCGTTATGCAACGCTGAGATCGATGAGTGGTTTCTTTACAGTCCGATGCACTGCAAGCCGATTCGATGCTTGTGGCTATTCTCCTTCGATTAAAGCTGAACCCCATGAACAAGACCGAATGGCAAACCCTTGTAGTCAGAGTTAAAAAGTTTCTCGCGATTATCGTTTCGCTCTTTCTCGTAGGCTTTTTCATCTATGCATACCTGCACAAACCGGAATTTCCTTCTGAGATAGTCCTCACGCAAGACTTCATTTCGGGGCAGTCGATCTACGTCGTTCAGGATGCCAGAGATCCTGATGAGCCCAAAAACCTGAGTTTCTACGTCAAAGACGGCCGCGGAAGGAGTGAAGAGACAATGAAGGTGCGCCTCGGCAAAACCCCGCCCTTCCTGGTCTCGGACACTGACTTGAAAGACGTGGTCATCCAGCGTGTCTCCAACGGCCTGCACATCAAACTCAAAGGCGCAGTCTCGGATTACCGGAGCGACCTTTACATGGAGGACGGCGACACCTACACCACCTACCGCGTGAGCCTTGAACAAGTCGAAACGCGGCCGCCTTTGCCGAGCGGTCGGTGAGCTTGTTTCAGCCAGGCAACCAATGCGCAGACAGTCAGGGCAATGCCGAGCACTTCTTATACCAGGCCGGCGCCGGTCAACCGGCGATGATCCGGGAAATTGATCTCATGTCAGTTGGCTCCCGAAGCTTGAATAAGTGCACGGATCCGATCGGCATCCGCCGTCGTCATGGGGCTGTAAACAATCATGCCCAGGTCTGGGCGCCCTTCTACAGCAAAGCCGGAATATTCGAGCTCGATCAATCCGAGGGTTTCGTGGCGGAGGCGTTTGACTCCGTCGCCATGGACACGCACATCATTGTCACGCCAGAACGAAGCAAACTCAGGGCTTAGTGCACAGAGCTCCTCTACAAGCCTGGTGACTTCGGAATGGGCACCGGCACGAATCGCGTCTGCCCTGAATGCACCGACCACAAACCTGGCCGTTGCTTCCCAGTCAAGTTGACCCGCGCGGATCTTGGGGCTGCAGAAAATCAGCCGCAGGATATTGCGCTGTTCAACCGGCAATCTCCCGTAGTCGGTGAGTACGGTCGCTGCGGCACGGTTCCAGGCAAGCACATCCCATGTCGCGCTTTTGATAATGGCCGGGCTGGTCTCGAAACTGTCCAGCAGACGTTGCAGCCGTGGTGTAACACCCTCAGATGGCTTGTAAACCACTTCTGGCGGGTGTCCAAAAGCGAGCAGGAAAACGTGCTCGCGTTCGGAGTCGGTTAACAACAGACTCTCGACAATCCGGTTCAACACTTGGGCAGACGGGCTACCGCCCCGCCCTTGCTCAAGCCACGTATACCAGGTTGGGCTGATGTTTGCCCGGGCCGCGACTTCCTCACGACGTAGACCGGGCGTGCGACGTCGGCCTGTCGGTAATCCAAGAGCTGAGGGATCAATACGACCCCGGCAATCTTTCAAGTAAAGTCCAAGCGCGTTATTCGACGGGTCCGGCATATTTATCCCAGTAGTATTTATACCCTGATAATGTCCCTGCTTTTACAGGATGCAGCTTAAGCGCACTGTATCGAATCAGCACATAGAGAATTCGATCATGCGTATTTTTTTAACCGGTTCAACAGGGTTTATTGGCTCCCATGTCGCGGCGGATCTCATTGCATCAGGGCATCAGGTAATAGGGCTGACGCGTTCCGAGTCAGGCAGGCAAGCGCTGACAGCAATAGGTGCGCAGGCTTACAGGGGAGATATCGAAGACCTGCACAGTTTGCAACGTGCCACTGGTGAATGCGATGGCGTAATCCATACCGCCTTCGATCACAACTTTGCGAACTTCGTGGAAAACTGCCAGAAAGATCGACGTGCAATCCTTGCTCTCGGTGCAGCGCTCGAAGGCAGCGACCGCCCGCTGATCATTACATCAAGCACGGCAATGGGCTCGACAGTCCCCGGGCCAAAAGCGCTCGAGCACTGTTTTAATCCTGACCATCTCAACCCAAGGGTGGCCTCGGAACTGGCGGGGCTTGAACTGTATCAGCGCGGGGTTAACGTCTTAGTCATGCGCCTTTCCCAGATTCACGACACCAGAAAGCAGGGCCTGGTAACGGAAGTCATTGAGTTAGCCCGCAAGACTGGAATATCTGCCTATATCGAAGGCGCACTCAATAGCTGGTCCGCAACGCATATCGACGACACGGCGCAGCTATATCGGCTTGCCCTGGAAAGGCAGGAATCAGGTTCGCGCTATCACGCCACCGCTGAAGAGTCTGTTTCGTTCAGAAGTATCGCTGAGATGATCGCCCATAAGTGGCGGCTGCCGTTAGTTGCTGTGCAAGCCGAAAACGCAGCCGCTCATTTTGGCTGGCTAAACCCTTTCGTCAGTAAAGACATGTCCGCTTCCAGCACCCGGACCAGAGAGGTCTTGCAATGGAATCCACAAGGGCCAACGCTTCTGACTGACGTGGAGAATATGCGGGACGACAGCCTGGAAAACTAGCGCTGTCGCCCCTCGATTTAGCCGGGTTATAGGTATATGCGCATATCGCTTACTTGTCGGACACCAGCGCCAATCGACAAGCCAAGCCGATAAACACGGCGCCCAGAAGTTGATTAAGCGCCTTCGCAATCCGGGCATTTGCTGAAAGTTTGCTCCCTAACTTACTCGCCAGGACGATCACGGAACCGTTCACGAACAAACCAATGACGTTCAGGATGGTCGCGAATATCAGCATCTGGGCAATCACCGATCCTTTAGTTGGATCGACGAATTGTGGAAACAGAGCCAGAACGAACAGTGCCATTTTCGGATTAAGCAGATTGGTGAATAATCCTTGACGAAAGATGCGGGCAAGCGGCGTCGACGCGAGGCTTCCGCTGGCCACAAGCGGCGAGGCGGTACTGGTAAAAGCCTTCCATGCGAGAAATGCCAGATAGGCGGCACCTGCGAATCGGACAACATCGTAGGCAGTGGGCACAGCAATCAGTAACTGTGACAGTCCCAAGGCCGCCGCCAGCGCATGACAGTAAGTCCCTGCCTGAATGCCCGCCAGCGAAACAAATCCCGATGCCCTGCCCTGACTCATGCTCCGGGATGCGATCAACAACATGTCCGGGCCGGGTGTCAGGGTGAGCGCAAGGCAAGCGCCTGCAAAAAGTAACGCTACCGAAAAGTCGATCATCAGGTTCCATTCCATGGGGCAAGGTTGGCGGCCTACAAGCAGTGCGCATATTACTGGATTGTCAGGTTCACGTTTACACGAAATGTCTATTTAACCTCGCCGCCCTATTCTACCCAGAGCAGACATGGCACTATGCCGCCCCGCCGCGAACTCATGGGGCGTATTACTTTGAAGCACCCCACCAATAGGGGTTTGCACTCCAGGAAGGAACCGGTTTTGATGAAGGCATTGGCAAGTGGTTTTGTACTCGTAGGACTGGGCGTATTGAGTGGCTGCACGTCGATTGAAGTCGAGCCGCTTACGGTGCGCCCGACGAATATCTGCATTGAGCAGAATCCCAAAGTGCTGGTCACGGATTTTGTCCCAGTGGTGCAACGCGGGCTCTCGGACCGCGGTATCAGCTCCGAAGTCTATACCCAGGTGCCGGCAAGCTGCGCCTACCGGCTGACGTATGTCGCGTATCGCACGTGGGATATCGTGCCGTATCTGTCCAGCGCAGATCTGGAGATATGGGACAGCGAAAAACGTCGATTGGGTGCCGCGCATTACTACCTGCGGGGCAAAGGCGGATTATCAATGATGAAGTGGCAAGGGACGGAAACCAAGATGGCGCCCGTGCTTGATGAGCTATTGAAGAATATGCCTGCAAAGTAAGTATTGCCGGGCCGGATAACAGCCCGGATTACTACTGCACCGGCAGAAAATTCATCAGTAATAAACTTTGCGCGTAATTAAGGCCGATACGCCGGTAACGCTCATCCAGAATCTGCGCCAGCAAATCCAGCCGCGCGACTATCTTGCCAAACTCAACGGCGAAACTCAGATTACTGGTCTGGTCGGATATTTCATTGGAAAACAGCAACAGCACACCATTGGCATCCTGACGCTGACTGAGCAGCCAGGTGGCTTTTTCGATATTGCGCGCGGCGTTGCTGACAAACTGCGGATTGATGGAGTCCGTCACATAGAACTCGGTGCGACCACCGTGAGCGGTGATCAGCATGCTGCCTATCGCGTAGATGAATGCTCCAACACGATCGCCGCGAAACTCCGGACTCAAGGAATAGCTCAGCGCCGCCAAGTCACGGCGATCCCCAAGAGCGGGCAACGGCTGACGCTGTTCGATGGCCTGATGAATCGCCCGCGCAGCACTGACCTCATCGGTATAGCCCGATTGACGCCACTGGGCAGGATTGCGCATGTAAAGCTTGTTCATCAGCAAATACAGACTTTGCAGATTATCGTGCATGCCTAACGTAGCCATACGGTCAACGCTGGTCTGGAAGATCTCGTCAGGTTTGCCTTTGCTGAATTGATTTGCGATATCGCGGCCCTGCTGCTGGCTACAACCGCAGACACCCAGCAGAAAAACCACCGCCAGCACGAGCGGCTGGCGCATCCATTGAGTGAAACATGCGGGTAATGTGCGATCCATCGGCACCAGGTCTGATTCGCTGTCCGCGCGGGAAATCAGCGCGGTCGGGACAGACATAGATCGGGAAAATCAAGAAAAGTGCGATATGAGGGCCAGATTGTTGGAACAACCCCGCGAATCAGGCGTGCGCCTGAAACGATTGAAATGCACTTTCTGCAAAAAATGCATCTGAGAGACGTGACCACCCTACCCAGCGGTAACCAATCCAAAGGCCGCTACGGTGGAGTTATACCTCTCGGACCGCCTCAGCATTCGCACTAGTCCGGCGCACGCCATCAGCGCGTACCAGATGCAGAAATGCTTGTGCGCATCAGAGCCGTTTTTTTAAAATCAGGCCACGCACGCAGTGGCTAAGCGAGGCTCTTTGAGCCTCACTACATTTTCATTGCTTATGTAGCAGTGCCACCTCAAAAATGCCTGCTCCTGGCGTGATTGAGCAATCCGCCACTCGCAGCTGCCAATGCTACTGATCGGCAATGACATCATTTCCGCCGTGGCAAGGTTGAGCTGGGATAATAGGTCCCGGCTGTCTTCAGCAAATTTTCTTTTAAGGACCATTTTTGGTTTTTTCTTAAAAATGAAACAACTGAGACCACAAAAAACGGACTCTGCACTCGAATTTCTTAGATTCAGACGACTGGTCATGGCGCGAGCACATTTCGAGCGATGAGCAGGTTAAAAAACGTCCACCTTTGGACCAGGAGCGGACACTACAGGATCGTCGCTCGCAGCCATGTTATGGTGAGTTACTACAAGGTAACGGACGAAAATCAAACATGGATCTGATTCACCTCACGCCTGCGACCCATCACATTACGGATGGCTACTGGCAGCTTCTTCGCGCGGGAGATGGCTCAATCTATGTCCTCGTCAACTGCGAGGCGTCCTTCTTGAGTTACGAATCCCTGATTAAGCTCAACGACGAGGAATTGCGGGACTACCATGGCCTGGGCTGGCTATCCATTCAGCACCTGGCTAACCGAATCAATTATTTCGTCAGCGAATACAGTGACCGCCGGATCACGGGCCCTCTGTTCGACGCAGCCATTCAGGCCTCCTGGCACTAAACATCGGGACGGAATGCCAGTGGCAGTCATGCAGGTCGAGTAGCAGCTTCTGGCTTCACCCAATCCTTATTGATCGAGGTTACTGATGATTAACCCGAAACAGGCTCTCAACAAAATAGAGGATCTTCTCAGCGCTGCACGCGGGACAGACGACCTGTTTCTGCATGCTGCGGCATTCAGCGCGATATCTATCCTCACGAAAGGACTGGATGAGTATTTTAAGGAACGCGCTCCATACGCTGCCGAAAACATCGAACGGCTGCGCTCTCACGCATCAGCAATGCTCGGATACGACATCACTGTCGGGCACAGTACAGAGCAGCACCACGTGTGGGCGCTATCTGCAATCTCGGGCCTCAACGAAGCGCTCGACAAACTCGAAAGATAAAGACGGCAGAGGCATCGCACTGAACGCGCCCTGGAGTACCACGATCAGGTCGATGAGGGCGAGATAGAGAAACCAGCTCTGGTGGCAGTGATGGCTTCGCCAATTCGAAAGCAATAAAAAACCCGAAGACGTTAATCTTCGGGTTCTTTAATAGTGGAGGCCGAGGTCGGAATCGAACCGGCGTAAGCGGATTTGCAATCCGCGGCATAACCATTTTGCTACTCGGCCTCAAACATCCAGTGCTCAAACAACAAACACTCAATGTGTACAAACTTGGAGCGGGAAACGAGACTCGAACTCGCGACCCCGACCTTGGCAAGGTCGTGCTCTACCAACTGAGCTATTCCCGCATCTTGGTGACGGGCGCTATTCTATACATTCAAACCGCGCCGTCAACCCTTTGTTTTAAAAACTTATTTTTTATCAGCGGTGGTTTTCAGATGCGGCCATGCTGCTCTCAGGTATTGCAGCATCGACCACAAAGTCAGGCCTGCAGCGAGAATCAGCAACACGTAACCCAGCACCACCCAGAATGTGAACGCGGGTGGATTAGCCAGCAGGATGACCAGCGCCAGCATTTGTGCGGCGGTCTTCCATTTGCCCAGGTTCGATACCGCCACCTGCGCCCTGGCGCCCAATTCGGCCATCCATTCGCGCAAAGCGGAAATAACGATCTCACGGCCGATAATCACCGCCGCAGGCAACGTCAGCCATAGATTGGCGTGGGCCTGAACCAGCAACACGAGCGCCACTGCAACCATCAGTTTGTCCGCGACGGGATCGAGAAACGCGCCAAACGGCGTGCTCTGCTCCAGACGGCGAGCCAGATAACCATCGAGCCAGTCGGTCGCCGCGGCAAAAGCGAAGACGCTACTGGCTGCCATGTAGCTCCAGTGGTACGGCAGATAAAACAGCAGAATGAAGATCGGAATCAGGAGGACACGTAGAACGGTGATCAGATTAGGGATATTCATCGGCACAACTTGCTACGAGGTGAGCGGGCATTCTACTCGCTGTGCAGGTTCGCATAAATCGACTCTGCAAGCTTTTTACTTATTCCGGGCGCTTTTGCGATTTCTTCGATGCTGGCGCGGGACAATTCCTGCAAACCACCAAAGTGCTTGAGCAGGTCACGACGCCGTGTCGGCCCTACTCCGGCAACGCCTTCAAGACTCGAAGTGCGCCGTGTCTTGCCGCGTCGTGCCCGGTGTCCAGTAATTGCAAAACGGTGAGCTTCGTCGCGAATCTGTTGAATCAGGTGCAACGCCGGAGAATCCCCCGGCAGGGTAAATTCGTGAGCGGAATCATTCAGGTACAGGGTTTCAAAGCCTGCCTTACGGGTCGTACCTTTGGCAACACCCAACAGGATCAGATCAGGCACTGCCAGCTCATTCAATACATCCCGGGCCATGGACATCTGCCCTTTACCGCCGTCAACCAGCAGAATATCCGGCAACTTGCCCTCGCCTTCTTTCAGCTTGCTGAAACGTCGGGTCAATGCCTGGTGCATGGCAGCATAGTCGTCCCCCGCCGTAACGCCCTCAATGTTGTAGCGGCGATAATCCGATTTGATCGGCCCTTCAGGACCAAATACCACGCAGGAAGCCACTGTAGCTTCACCACTGGAGTGGCTGATGTCATAGCACTCAAGGCGCAGCGGCGGCTCATCGAGTTTCAGAACCTTCTGCAGTGCATCGAATCGAGCTGCTACATGCTGACGATTGGCGAGCCGCGCCGCCAACGCCTGTTCCGCGTTGGTCACTGCCATCTGCTGCCAGCGGGCACGGGTGCCACGAACGCGGTGGCTGATCACCAGTTCGCGACCTCGAGACTCTTCAATGGCATCGATCAAGGTCGGGAAATCGTCATGCAGCACATTGACGATGATTTCAGCTGGCAACTCACGATCAACGCCGCCAAGGAAATACTGCGACAGGAAGGCCGACATGACCTCGCCCACCTCCTCCTCGATACCGACCTGAGGGAAGAAGTTCTTGCTACCCAGCACCCTGCCCCCGCGCACGCTGATCAGATGCACACAAGCGCCGCCGGGGTTGACGAAGGCAGCGACGACGTCGACGTCACCCGTGCCGCCTTCCATGCTCTGTTGATCCTGAACCCGGCGCAGCAACGCAATCTGGTCACGCAACTCGGCAGCCTGTTCAAAATCCAGACTCATGGCGGCTTTTTCCATCAGTGCGTTCAACTCGTCAGTCAGCGTGTTACTGCGACCTTCGAGGAACATCACCGAGTGGCGCACATCTTCCGCGTAAACCTCCGGCTCCACGAGACCGACACACGGCCCCTTGCAGCGCTTGATCTGATATTGCAGGCACGGTCGGGTGCGGTTCTTGTAGAAGCTGTCTTCACACTGACGAACCAGAAAGGTCTTCTGCATCAAGCTCAGGCTTTCCCGTACCGCTCCGGCACTGGGGTAAGGGCCGAAATAACGACCTTTGGGTTTCTTGGCGCCGCGATGAATACTTAGACGCGGAAAGTCACCATCCGACAGATAGACGTAGGGATAGGACTTATCATCGCGCAGCAGAATATTGTAAGGCGGACGCCATTCTTTGATCAGCGTCTGCTCAAGCAGCAGCGCCTCGGTTTCGTTGGCGGTGATCGTGGTTTCAATCTGGGCGATCCGCGAGACCAATGCACTGGTCTTTGGCGCGTGGCCGGTCTTGCGAAAGTAACTCGCCAGGCGGTTTTTCAGATTCTTGGCTTTGCCGACGTACAGTAGCCGCGCCTCGGTATCGAACATGCGATACACGCCAGGACGGCCACTACAGGTTGCAAGAAAGGCACTCGGGTCAAACGATGGGTTCATTTCAGGCGCTGGCATCGACCATGCCGTGACGTACCGCCAGCAAAGCCAGCTCGACATCGCTGCCAATCGACAGCTTCTCAAAGATACGGTAACGGTAGGTATTTACGGTTTTCGGGGACAGACACAGCTTATCGGAGATGGTCTGCACTTTCTGGCAGCCAACGATCATCAGGGCAATCTGGATCTCACGCTCCGAAAGCAGATCGAAGGGCGAGTTGTTGACTTGCGGCTGGAACGACTTGAGGGCCAGTTGCTGGGCTATCTGCGGACTGATGTAACGCTGTCCGGCAAAGACCAGACGGATGGCCTGCACCATTTCCGCCAAGCCAGCACCTTTGGTCATGTAACCCGCCGCACCGGCCTGCAACAGCCGCGTTGGAAAAGGATCTTCCTCGCAGACCGTAACTGCCACAACCTTGATTTCGGGATGGCTGCGCAACATTTTGCGAGTCGCTTCGAGGCCGCCGATGCCGGGCATCTTTACGTCCATGAGCACCACATCAGGCTTCAGCTCGCGCGCTTTCTTGAGCGATTCTTCACCAGAGTCTGCCTGGCCGACCACCTGAAGACCGTCTATATCAGCCAACATGCGGGTAATGCCTGTCCGGACAAGATCATGGTCATCAACAACTAGCACCTTAATCAAGCAGACACCTCGCAAAACGGTCATAACGAATACGGATCACCATAGCAAAAACAAAGGGCCAGACCTAGCGTCAAGCAAGGTCTGGCCCACAATGATTTTGATATGGCGCTGAGGACACGCTATCACCGATGCCCTCAAATGATGAAATTATTTGCGCCGCTAATCGTTAACGCAGTGGAGTTTCAGCCTTCCCTGCGATTAACGCGCCTTGCTCTGGATGGCATATGAAGCTGACAGCTCAGCCATGGTGATGGTCAATCGCCTGATGGCATCCTGATCTTCCTTGGTGAGGGTACGGTAGCTACCCAGAACTTTCTCCTCAGCATTGCTTAGATTTTCGACAAGGATAGGCGTAGCGCTTCCGGTCAGAACAAACAATACATCCACGCCCTTTGCGGCGATGGCTGCGAGGTAATCGGCCTTGGGGGCACGATCGCCACTTTCATATTTGCCCTGAGCGTTGGCCTCCACGCCTCCGATTTCTCCAAAAGCACGCTGAGATAAACCCAAGCGTTCTCTTTCTTTTCTCAGTCGGGAACCTATTCCACTCATTTGAATGCGTAATCCTGTTGACCCCATCCTTACGAATGGTAGAATCGAGTTAAATTAAACTGATTTGAACGGTTTTGAACTATGCCCGGAATACGTACCGCCGCACAAGCCAAAGCATGGCTTGAACATCAAGGTAAATCTGTTCAAGAGTTTGCCCGCGAGCACAGCATTGATCCGGCAACCACTTATCAGGTTTTGGCTGGCCGCAAGAAAGGTCGGCGCGGAGAGGCCCATAAAGTGGCGGTTTTACTGGGCATGAAGGACGGCATCATTCCCGCCGAGCCACAACGTCAAGTTGAAGCAGCAGCTGATTGAGATTCTTCCAGGTGAGAAATTGCGGATGGAATACACGGGATTAATGGACACTCGCCTGTAAGAGCTTTCTCCATTTCTCCCTCGCTTTAAACATCTTGTTTCGAACTCGTCGAACGAAAAAAGCGCGAGCCCTCTCGACTGATTTTGCTGAAGCCGCCTATGGCTGCCATTGATATTTCTGATTGAAATGCTCAGCACGGCTGAAGTAAGCTCGCTGCACTTAACGGAGACGTATCATGTTGCCATCCACTTCACAGCCACTGTTGCAGACCAGCGTTGATCGCCTGGAAGCGCGCGCGGCCGTGTGTGGTCAGTCGGCAGACGTTGCTCCGCAAAACACTTCTTATTTTGGGTATTGGTTTAGCCACTGGCGCGCCTGATACCCATCCGGCGCCCACATCAAGGGGACGCCAACCAGAGAATTCTCTACCCCCGGTCGGCTACCCGACCGGGGGGTTTTTTTTTAGCGCCCCCTGAAAATTTAATTGAATCGAGGATTACGACATGACCTACAGCACTTATTACCGCACCGACATTTGCACTGCCTGGCGATTTAGCAGCCTCCGTTCGGGACAGCAAGCCGCCTCCGTTCGGTCACTGACAGGTGGCAACCCGTTACAAAACGCCAACCCGGCAAATTGTCGAACACCCCAGTAGGGCTCGAGCGGGCCGCACCCGCCAGCCCAGGAAGCAGAACCATGAATTCGTCTATCGCCGTAAAACCGTCTGACCTGTCGTCCCGCAACCTGACCGTGCTCGACAGCATTCCCGCCCCGCAACGCCTGCCAAGTACCCTGCAACTGAAATCGCAGTTGCCGCTGGATCTTGCCCTCACTGAACAGGTTGCCGCACAACGCCGCGCCGTTCGCGCCATCCTCAATGGCCAGGACTCTCGCCTGCTGGTGGTGGTAGGCCCCTGCTCCATCCATGATCCACAATCAGCCATTGAATACGCCGAACGCCTGGCGGCCCTTGCCGGTGAAGTCAGCGATCAGATGCTGCTGGTGATGCGCGCCTACGTAGAGAAGCCCCGCACCACGGTTGGCTGGAAGGGCCTGGCTTATGATCCGCAACTCGACGGCAGTGATGACATGGCCGCAGGCCTCACGCTCTCACGTCATCTGATGCGCGAGATGCTGCGCCTGGGTCTGCCTGTTGCGACAGAGATCCTGCAACCCATGGCAGCCGGTTATTTTGACGACCTGCTCAGTTGGGTCGCCATTGGTGCTCGCACCACTGAATCGCAGATCCACCGGGAGGTGGCCAGCGGTCTGCCTATGCCAGTGGGCTTCAAGAACGGGACTGACGGGGGCGTCGCCATTGCCTGTGACGCCATGCGTTCGGCTGCTCATGGGCATCGTCACTTCGGCATGGATCGCCAAGGGCATCCGGCGATCATCGAAACCCAGGGCAACCCCGACACTCACATCGTACTTCGCGGTGGACACCAAGGGCCTAACTACGATCGTAGTAGCGTGGCGCAAGTACGTGAGAGCCTCGCGAAACAGCAAATTGCCGAACGCATCATGGTCGACTGCAGTCACGCGAACAGTGGCAAAGACCCGTTGCGCCAGCCGGAAGTATTCAACGATGTGCTCGCGCAGCGCTTGCAGGGTGACTCATCACTGGTTGGCATGATGATCGAAAGTCATCTGTTTGAAGGCTGCCAGCCGATCAGCGGCTCGATGCGTTACGGTGTCTCGGTGACTGATGGCTGCCTGGGCTGGGACGCCACAGAGCATCTGCTGCGCGAAGCCGTCAGCAAACTGCGTTACAGGTAACAAGCGAAAAAGAGCGGCGGACAACGCCGCTCAACTCGCTTGATGGTTAATGCTCTGAACTTTATCGAGAAATGCCTTCCTTAATCCGGTAGGCTCTTTCTTTTTTTTCACAGGAGTAATTCCACATGGCTAAAGCCACTGCCCGCCACATCCTTGTATCCAGCGAAGAGAAATGCAACGAGCTCAAAGCGCAGATCGAAGGCGGTGCTGATTTTGCGGAAGTCGCCAAATCCAACTCCAGCTGCCCATCCAGCCGCCAGGGCGGTGATCTGGGTTCTTTCGGCCCAGGCCAGATGGTCAAGGAATTCGACACTGTCGTGTTCAGCGCGCCCGTTAACGTCGTGCAAGGCCCGGTGAAGACCCAGTTCGGTTATCACCTGCTGGAAGTGACCAGCCGCCAGGATTGATTCCTCGCGACTGATGCTCACAAACGGCTCGCCTCAAGGCGGGCCGTTTTTGTTTGTGGCGCTAGAGAAACCGCCATGCCCCCCTGTAGGAGCGCACGAGCCCCGCAATGCTGGGGTTTAGCGCATAACCCCTACTTGCACCGCGCATCATCCAGTTACAAACCAGCCCGGGTTCCGGTACCTTGTTGAAGCCTGCATTGAACGGTCAAGAACGTTGCCTGACCGTGCCTGTCGTATGACTTTAATCATCGCCACCCTTAACCCTGATGTTCGCCCGCCGACGTCAGTCAGGATCCCAGTAATGCGTTTTGTTTCTTCATCGCTGATCGTGGCACTGCTGGCCCTGCTCTCTGGCCCTCAATTATTGTCCGCTGCGCCGCAACACGCTCTGACGGTTTATGGCGAAGCGCCCCGTTACTCTGCGGATTTCAAGCATTTCGACTACGTAAACCCGGACGCGCCAAAAGGCGGCAGCATGCGTCGCTCGGCTCAGGAAATTGGCCAGTTCGACCACCTGATGCCCTATCTGGACAAAGGGACCGGCGTGTCGCAAATCAATGGCATGCTCTATTCACCTCTCGCTGTACGATCGCTGGACGAGCCTTACACCGTTTATGGTCTGGTGGCTGAGCGCATCGAGCGCAGCGATGATGGCCTGTCGTTGCGCTTCTATATCAATCCGAAAGCCCGCTTCGCAGACGGCGTGCCTATTACCGCAGAAGACGTGCGCTACACCTACGACCTGCTGATGACGCAGGGCAGCCTGTCATACCGGACACAATTTCAGGACGTCAAAGGCGTTGAGGTTGAATCCCCAACCCGGATCCGCTTTGACTTCAAGTCCAGTGAAAGTCGAACGTTGCCGCTGGACCTCACTTCCCTTCCGGTCTTTCCGGAACACTGGTGGAAGAGTCGCGACTTCGCTGGCGGTGGCGGCTTTGAGATTCCGGTGGGCAGCGGCCCCTACAAAGTCGCCAAGGTGGACCCAGGACGCAGCATCACCTTCGCCCGTGACCCGGACTGGTGGGCCAGGGATCTGCCGGTAAACCGCGGTTCCTATAACTTCGACACCTTCAGCGTCGAGTACTTCGGCGACATTGACGTGGCCCGGCAAGTCCTCAAGGGCGGCGCTTACGACTACAACCGCGAGTACTCCGCCACGGCCTATTCGATTCTCTACGACAGCCCGGCGCTGACCGACGGCCGCCTGCAAAAGGCCCATCTGGCCAAAGGCGCCGTGCAGAGTTCTCAAGGTTTTGTCTTCAACCTGGATCGCCCCATTTTTCAGGATCGCCGGGTGCGTCAGGCGTTATCGATGCTCTGGGACTTCGAATGGACCAACCGGCAGATGATGCGCAACATGTACATCCGCCAGAACAGCTACTTTTCCAACTCGTCCCTGGCCGCCACTGAGCTGCCGACTCCAGCCGAACTGAAAATTCTTGAGCCTTTGCGTGCCAACGTGCCGCCGGAAGTGTTCAACAAGGTATTCCACACCCCGAAAACAGATGGCACGGGATACATCCGGGACAAGCAGCTTGAGGCACTGAAGCTGATGGAAGACGCTGGCTGGACGCCCAAAGGCGATCATCTGGTCAACGCCCAAGGCGAGCCGTTTACCTTTACCTTTCTCAACGGCCAGGCCGGGTTTGAAAAAATATTGCTGCCGTACAAGCGCACGCTGGCGCAGATCGGTATCGACTTCGAGATACGCCGCATTGACTCGGCGCAGTTTCTGAACCGGGTAATGGCCCGTGATTACGACATGATCGTGACCGGTTACCCGGTTTCAACCTCGCCTGGTATGGAGCTGTATAACAGTTTCGGCTCCAAAGGCGCCCGCGACCCCGGCTCCAGTAACTACATGGTGCTGCAGGACCCAGCAGTGGACAGCCTGATCGCCGGACTGGTCAGCGCCGATCAGAAATCCACCATGGTGGATTACGCCCGTTGCCTGGATCGTGTGCTGCAATGGGGCTATTACTGGATTCCCAACTATTACCCGCCGGGTGCATCTACGCTGTGGTGGAATCGTTTCGGCATTCCGAAAGTACAGGCCAGTAATGGGGAGGCGATTGAAACCTGGTGGGAGGTCAGCCCTGTTCCGCTGACCAACGAGCAGTTCGCTGAAAAACGCGGCGCTTCCGCCGTCGCCTCGGAGATGAAGTGAATGCTCGGCTATTTATTGCGACGTCTGTTGCTGATCATTCCTACGCTGTTGTGCATTTTGCTGGTCAACTTCTTTATTGTTCAGGCGGCGCCCGGTGGCCCGGTTGAGCAGGCCATTGCCCGCTTGCAAGGTATCGGCGGTGCCAGTTCCAGTGCTGGCAGCGCAGCGAGCGAGTCAATCAATGCCAACCCGTCACGCGCGTCTCGCGGCCTCGATCCCAAACTGATCAAAGACATCGAACACCAATATGGTTTCGACAAGCCCCTCCACGAGCGCCTGTGGCTGATGCTGAAAAGCTATGCGCGGCTGGATTTCGGTAACAGCTTCTTCCGGGGCGCGACGGTCACGGACCTGATTCTGCAAAAGATGCCGGTGTCCATTTCGCTGGGGCTCTGGGCAACGCTGATCACGTATCTGGTTTCGATCCCTCTGGGCATTCGCAAGGCAGTCAGACATGGCAGTCAGTTCGATATCTGGAGCAGCACCGCCATCATCATTGGCTACGCAATGCCAGCGTTTCTGTTTGCTATGCTGCTGGTAGTGCTATTTGCCGGGGGGACGTCACTCAACTGGTTCCCGGTACGCGGGCTGGTGTCCGAAGACTTCGAGCAGATGAGCACTGTGGGCAAGATTGCGGACTACTTCTGGCATCTGGTGCTGCCGGTTTCGTCACTGGTCATTGGTGGTTTCGCGACGCTGACGATTCTGACCAAGAACTCGTTTCTGAATGAAATCACCCGCCAGTACGTAGTGACGGCCAGGGCCAAAGGCTTGAGCGAGCGCCGCGTGCTGTACGGCCATGTGTTTCGCAACGCCATGCTGCTGGTGGTAGCGGGTATTCCGCAGGCATTCATCAGCGTGTTTTTTGCAGGTTCGCTGCTCATCGAAGTCATTTTCTCCCTCGATGGTCTGGGCCGCATGAGCTATGAAGCTGCGGTTTCACGGGACTATCCCGTGGTATTCGGCTCGCTGTTCATCTTCACCCTGTTTGGCTTGCTGATAAAACTGGTCGGAGATATCTGCTACACCCTGGTCGATCCACGAATCGACTTCAGCGCGAGGAATGCCTGATGAGCAGACTTTCTCCGCTGGCCCAACGACGGCTTGACCGCTTTCGCAAGAACCGCCGAGGCTGGTGGTCACTGTGGCTGTTCTGCGGTCTGTTCCTGCTGACGCTGGGTGGCGAGTTGATCGCCAATGACAAGCCACTGGTCCTCAGTTATCAGAACTCGCTGTATTTCCCGGCACTCAAGCGTTACACCGAGCAAGAGTTCGGCGGCCAATTGCCGTTTCAGCCGGACTATCGCAGTGATTACGTTCGGGATCTGATCAAAAAAGGTGATGGCTGGATGCTGTTCCCGCCCATTCCGTTCAGCGACAACACCCCCAATTACGACCTCAATCGCCCTGCCCCCAGCCCGCCGACAGCGCAAAACTGGCTGGGCACTGACGATCAGGCGCGAGATGTGCTCGCCCGAGTGATATTCGGTGCCCGAGTATCGATTCTCTTCGCCCTGGTATTGACGACTATCAGTGCCCTGATTGGTATCGCAGCGGGTGCGCTGCAAGGCTATTACGGCGGCTGGGTCGACCTGATCGGTCAGCGCTTGCTGGAAGTCTGGTCAGGGTTGCCGGTGCTTTATCTGCTGATCATTTTGTCCGGCTTCGTCGAACCCAATTTCTGGTGGTTGCTGGGCATCATGGCGCTGTTTTCATGGCTCGCGCTGGTGGATGTGGTGCGCGCCGAGTTTCTTCGCGGCCGCAACCTTGAGTACGTCAAGGCGGCTCGCGCATTAGGCATCAGCGACAGCAAGATCATCACTCGGCATATCCTGCCGAACGCGATGAACGCGACCCTGAGTTACCTGCCATTTATCCTCACCGGCGCGATTTCTACCCTGACAGCGCTGGATTTTCTGGGCTTCGGCATGCCCGCTGGCAGCGCGTCGCTGGGGGAATTGATCGCCCAGGGCAAACAGAACCTGCAAGCACCCTGGCTGGGACTGACCGCTTTCTTCACCCTGGCGCTGATCCTGTCACTGCTGGTGTTCATTGGCGAGGCGCTGCGTGATGCCTTCGACCCGAGGTCTTGATATGTCGGACAACCTGATTGAAATCCGTGACCTCAGTGTCGCCTTCAGCGGGCAAACGGTGGTCAAGAACCTGAGCCTGGATATCCGCGCCGGTGAATGCCTGGCGCTGGTGGGTGAATCCGGTTCCGGCAAGTCAGTTACCGCCCATTCGATCCTGCAATTGCTACCCACCAAAGGCACAGTCAGCACCGGCAGCATTCTCTATCGGGACCAGCAGTTGCTTGGCGCAGACAGCCGCACTTTACGGCGCTTGCGGGGTCATCAGATCGGGATGATTTTCCAGGAGCCGATGACCTCGCTGAACCCGCTGCACACGGTCTCCAAACAAATCGGTGAGACCCTTCTGCTGCACAAGGGCCTGACAGGCCGGGCCGCACAAAAACGCATTGTTGAACTGCTCGAACTGGTGGGTATCCAGCAACCGGATAAACGTCTCAAAGCCTATCCGCACGAGCTATCAGGTGGTCAGCGCCAGCGAGTGATGATTGCCATGGCGCTGGCCTGCGAGCCGGAATTGCTGATCGCCGACGAGCCGACCACGGCCCTGGATGTGACGGTGCAGCGCAAGATCCTGCTGCTGCTCAAAGAACTGCAACAGCGCTTGAACATGTCGCTGCTACTGATCAGCCATGACCTGAATCTGGTGCACAGCATTGCCCAGCGAGTCTGCGTGATGCGCGCCGGGGAAATCGTCGAGCAATCCAATTGCCACTCATTGTTCAAACAGCCACAGCACCCTTACAGCAAACTGCTGCTCGACGCCGAACCCGCTGGGGAACCGCTGCCCCGGGACAGTCGGGAGAAAGTGCTGGAGGTGGACAATTTGCGTGTCTGGTTCTCACTAGGCGGCGGGATTTTCCGTCAGCACAAGGAATACCTCAAGGCGGTGGATGACATCAGCCTGAGCATCGAGCGCGGTAAAACCCTCGGCATCGTAGGGGAGTCAGGCTCGGGAAAATCGACACTTGGTCAGGCAATCCTGCGCCTGCTTGAATCGCGTGGCAGTATCCGTTTTCAGGGTCAGCGTCTGGACGACCTGAACCAAAAGCAAATGCGCCCGTGGCGCAAGCAGATGCAGGTGGTTTTTCAGGACCCTTATGGCAGCCTCAGCCCGCGTATGTCGGTGGCGCAAATCATCAGTGAAGGGCTTGAAGTCCATAGCGAGATGGACGCGACGCAATGTGAGGTCGAAGTCATTCGCGTGCTGGAAGAAGTCGGTATCGACCCGCAAAGCAGACATCGATACCCCCATGAGTTTTCCGGCGGCCAGCGCCAAAGGATTGCCATCGCAAGGGCTCTGGTCCTCAGACCGGCATTGATCCTGCTGGATGAACCGACCTCGGCGCTTGACCGAACGGTGCAGAAACAAGTCGTGGCCTTGCTGCGTCAGTTGCAGGAGAAGCACGGACTCACGTATTTGTTCATCAGTCACGATCTGGCCGTAGTCAAAGCACTGGCCCACGACCTGATCGTGCTCAAAGACGGCAAGGTTGTCGAACGTGGCGCCAGTCACGATCTGTTCGACGCCCCCCAGCATCCTTACACCAAGGAATTGCTGGCGGCGGCACACCCTGGATTCAGTTGAAAAAAAGGGCATTCTGTACGGCCAGACGCCGGTGACACACAACGGAACACCCCATGAAAGAGAGCCATAGCCTCAACGATTATCGCAGGGTTCGCCAACTGGCGATTCGCTCGCTGTTCGAAATCATCGAGCAGTCGAGCGAGGGCACCGTGATTGTCGATAAAGACGCAAAGATTGTCTGGATCAACGAACGTTATGCCCGCCGCTTCGGGCTGCAGGACTCCAGTTCGGCGCTGGGCCAACCCTGTGAAAAGGTCATCCCCGGAAGTCTGCTGCGCCAGGTTGCCACTAATGGACGGCCGATTCTGTTGGACATGATGGATACCGCCAAGGACCCGCTGGTGGTCATGCGCTTGCCGATTCACGATGACACCGGTGATTTGATCGGGGCCATTGGTTTCGCTCTGTTTGATGAGCTTCAGGCGCTTTCGCCGCTACTCAAGCGTTACCTGAGCATGCAGGAGGAACTGGCCTCTACCCGTTCCTTGTTACGTGCCCGTCAGGCCAAATACAGTTTTGCGCATTTCATTGGCACCAGCGCGGCCAGCCTGGAAGTCAAACGCCGGGCGCGACGCAGCGCCAGTGCTGAATCCCCCGTTCTGCTGCTGGGTGAAACGGGCACCGGCAAGGAACTGCTGGCCCACGCGATTCACAACGCGTCACCACGGGCACACAAAGCATTTGTCAGCATCAACAGCGCGGCCATTCCGGAAACATTGCTGGAAGCGGAGTTTTTCGGCACTGCGCCGGGTGCCTTCACCGGCGCTGACCGCAAAGGGCGACCGGGCAAACTGCAGATCGCCCAGGGGGGCACGTTGTTTCTCGATGAAATCGGCGATATGCCACTGCCCTTGCAAAGCAAACTGCTGCGCGTCCTGCAGGAAAAAGAGTACGAGCCTGTCGGTTCCAATCAAGTGCACAAGAGCGATATCCGCCTGATTGCTGCAACTTCCACTGACCTTGAAGCAGCCATCAAACGCGGCCAGTTTCGCGCGGACCTTTATTACCGCTTGAGCGTTTTGCCCATTCAGGTGCCGCCGTTGCGCGATCGGCTGGATGACCTGCCTGCTCTCAGCGAATCGATCCTCGAAGAGCTGCGCAGCCAGCACGAACTCGAACCGGGCGCACAGGCGCTGCTCGCCCAGCATGCGTGGCCGGGCAATATTCGCGAGCTGCGCAACGTTCTGGAGCGTGCAGCCTTGCTCAGTGATGACCTCGTGCTCAATGCTAAAGAGATCAGAGCCTCGATTGGCAGTCTGGTCCCGGTCAATAGCTTGGCCAGTGAATCGTCTGATCCTGCCTGCTTCGAAACCTTCAGCCAGGCCCGACAACGCTTTGATCGGCAGTTGATTGAGCAGGCACTGGTGCAATGCGCAGGGAATGTCGTGGAAGCCGCGAGTCAACTGGGACTCGGCCGCTCGACGCTCTACAAGAAAATGGCCGCGCTGGGGATTGCCGAGTCTCAATAGAGAGACTTGTGTCTCTGAAAGGAGATGGCCTGGTTGCCTGCAATCTCCATGGGCACTTTAGCTCTCTTGTGGGAGCGGTGCTTGCCCGCGATCGAAGCGCCGCAGTCCATTAGACACACCGAGGTGCCTGAATCGCGGGCAAGCACCGCTCCCTCATGGGTTCTGTATTTCACGCCCAACATCGGCGACGCTGTCCAACGATATTCAACCCTCTGATTTGGAGTGCTTTTTTAGCTGTAGGAGCGCGCTTGCCCGCGATCCGGTCTATCAGTGAAAAATTTATCGGCTGTGCTGACGCTATCGCGGGCAAGCGCGCTCCTACAGATTTTTTCACCAAGGCTTTTGTAGGAGCTGCCGAAGGCTGCGATTGCGGCCTTCGGCAGCTACTACATAGATCGAATGTTGCCAGAAGAAAATAAAAAATCTCGATTCGGAGACGGAACCTAATCCTCGCCTCAACTGATTCACATAAAGATCATAAAAATCAATGCATTGAAGAGCTGGCACGATTCCCGCTAAAGCACTCAAGCGGCACTCCCGCAGCCGAAAACAATAACAATATGCCGACAGGATCCACCGAGCCATGCAGAGCGCTATCGGCAGCCTCTGAGTTCGCCGGATTCCTAGGCCAGGAGACACTCAATGAGTGTAATCATCGCCCTGGCAGCCCTCGGGCTGTTGATGCTTGCTGCCTATCGCGGTTACAGCGTTATCCTCTTTGCCCCCATAGCCGCCCTTGGCGCAGTACTTCTGACAGATCCGTCCGCCGTCGCCCCGGCCTTTACCGGGGTGTTCATGGACAAGATGGTCGGCTTTATCAAGCTGTACTTTCCGGTGTTTCTGCTGGGTGCCGTGTTTGGCAAGCTGATCGAGTTGTCCGGATTTTCCCGGGCTATCGTCGCGGCAGCCATCGGCGTGCTGGGTACCCGCCAAGCCATGCTGGTCATCGTACTGGTCTGCGCCCTGCTCACTTACGGCGGCGTTTCGCTGTTCGTCGTGGTATTCGCAGTCTATCCATTTGCCGCTGAGATGTTCCGCCAGAGCGACATCCCCAAGCGTTTGATACCGGCAACCATCGCACTCGGTGCGTTTTCGTTCACCATGGACGCCCTGCCCGGCACCCCGCAGATCCAGAACATCATCCCCACCACGTTCTTCAATACAACGGCTTGGGCCGCGCCGTGGCTGGGTGTGATCGGCACTATTTTCGTGTTCTGTGCTGGCATGCTTTACCTGCAACGCCAGCGCAATAGAGCCCAGCGCGCCGGTGAAGGTTACGGCACTGAGCTGCGCAACGAACCGGATACGCCGGAAGACATCAAGCTGCCGAATCCGTGGATCGCGATTTCGCCCTTGCTGCTGGTTGGCGTGATGAACCTGCTGTTCACCTGGTGGATCCCTCAGTGGTACGGCAAGACGCATACCCTCGCCCTGCCGGGCATGGCGACACCGGTCCAGACCGAGATTGCCAAGCTCACCGCCATCTGGGCAGTCGAGGCCGCTTTGCTGATCGGGATCCTGATGGTGCTCGCGTTCGGCTTCACAGCCATTCGCAGCCGTCTTGCCGAAGGCAGCAAAAGCGCGGTGAACGGCGCGTTACTGGCCGCAATGAATACCGCTTCGGAATATGGCTTTGGCGCAGTCATCGCCTCCCTGCCAGGCTTTCTGGTGCTGGCTGACTGGCTCAAAGGCATTCCAGATCCGCTGGTCAACGAAGCCATCACCGTGACGTTGCTGGCCGGGATCACCGGTTCGGCGTCAGGCGGCATGAGCATCGCACTGGCGGCCATGTCGGAAACTTTCATCAATGCAGCTCATGCCGCCAATATCCCGTTGGAGGTGCTGCATCGGGTCGCGGCCATGGCCAGCGGCGGCATGGACACGCTGCCGCATAACGGCGCGGTGATTACCTTGCTGGCGGTCACCGGGTTGACCCATCGCGAGGCTTACAAAGACATTTTCGGTATCACCATCATCAAGACACTGGCAGTGTTTGTGGTGATCGGCACTTTTTACGCTACTGGCATTGTGTGAGGCGCAACGTATGAGTCTTAAAGGTAAAACGGCACTGGTCACCGGTTCCACCAGCGGTATCGGGCTGGGCATCGCTCTGTCGCTTGCCAGAGCTGGCGCTGACTTGATCCTCAACGGTTTCGGCGATGCTTCGGCAGTCATTGCCGAAGTTGCGAAGTTCGGCGGCAAGGTGGGTCATCATCCCGCCGATGTCAGCAAACCCGAGCAGATCGCGGAGATGATCGATTACGCCGAGCGCGAGTTTGGTGGGGTCGACATTCTGGTCAACAACGCAGGCATTCAGCACGTTGACGCCGTCGAGGACTTCCCCGTTGAGCGTTGGGATTCGATCATTGCAATCAACCTGTCCTCGGTCTTCCACAGCACGCGCCTATGCCTCCCGGGCATGCGCAGTAAAAACTGGGGGCGAATCATTAACATTGCTTCGGTGCATGGTCTGGTGGGGTCCACCGGTAAAGCGGCCTACGTGGCGGCCAAGCACGGGGTGATTGGCCTGACCAAAGTCGTCGGCCTGGAAACCGCCACGACGAATGTCACCTGCAATGCGATTTGCCCCGGCTGGGTGCTGACGCCGCTGGTGCAACAGCAGATTGATGACCGGGCAGCGGCCAGTGGCGATGCGGATCAGGCCAAACATGACCTGCTGGCCGAGAAACAGCCGTCGCTTGAGTTCGTGACCCCGTCACAGCTGGGCGAACTGGTGTTGTTCCTGTCCAGCGAGGCTGGCAGCCAGGTGCGTGGCGCGGCGTGGAATGTGGATGGTGGGTGGCTGGCGCGGTGAGGTAATCAGACCACTCGAAATTTGAAATACAGTCCTGTGGGAGCGGTGCTTGCCGGCGATAAAGGCAACTCGGTTCCACTGCAAAATCGCGGCGTCTACATGGCGGGCAAGCCCGGCTCCCACAGGAGAAAGCACTAGCCTGTCAAAGCAACGCTAGCCCGGGACGGCTTACTTCAGAGAAGCTATCGCGCTGCCAGCACATAACCCTGTGGGAGCTGGGCTTGCCCGCGATAAAGGCAACTCGGTTCCACTGCAAAATCGCGGCGTCTGCATCGCGGGCGAGCCCGGCGCCCACAGGAGAAAGCGCTCGCCTGTCAAAGCAACGCTGGCCGCGACAGCTGACTTCAGACAAGCTATCGCGCTGCCAGCACATAACCCTGTGGGAGCTGGGCTTGCCCGCGATAAAGGCAACTCGGTTCCACTGCAAAATCGCGGCGTCTGCATCGCGG
>NZ_JAGTPI010000053.1:0-43723 GCF_021147825.1 Pseudomonas quasicaspiana | reverse complement strand
CACTTTCTCCTGTGGGAGCCGGGCTTGCCCGCGATGCAGACGCTGCGGTGTTGCAGGTGAACCGAGTCGCTCTTATCGCGGGCAAGCCCAGCTCCCACAAGGTCATGTGCTGGCTCCGCGACAGCGTCCTCTGAAGTAAGCCGTCGCGGGCTAGCGTTGCTGGGGCAGGCGATCACTTTCTCCTGTGGGAGCCGGGCTTGCCCGCGATGCAGACGCTGCGGTCTTGCAGGTGAACCGAGTTGTTCTTATCGTGGGCAAGCCCAGCTCCCACAGAGTTATGGGCTGGCTGCGCGATAGCGTCCTCTGAAGTAAGCCGTCGCGGGCTAGCGTTGCTGGGCAGGCGATCACTTTCTTTTGTTGGAGCCGGGCTTGCCCGCGATGCAGACGCCGCGGTGTTGCAGGTGAACCGAGTTGTCCTTATCGCGGGCAAGCCCAGCTGATACAGGTTCTCGAAGGACCGGCTTCATCCTGGAGGACGGTCTTCCGGCATCGTCACTCAGCCAGCACTTCAATCGCCACTAAGACCACTCCCTCGCTGACCATCTCTCCTTCGCTGCAATGCACGCCAGTAACGAATCCGGCCTTGTCAGCGCGGATGCTGTGTTCCATTTTCATGGCTTCCAGCACCACCAGTAGCGTACCCGCTTCAACGTTCTGGCCGGCTTCGACCAGAACCCGCACGATGCTGCCATTCATGGGCGCGGTCAGTCCGCCTTGAGGGGCGTGGCTGGCGTCTGCTGCTGTGATGGGATTGAAGCGTTTGACAGCATGCAGGTTACCTGCCCATTTCAGGAACAGGGTGTCGTCGCGACGCAGCGCCAGGTGTTGCTGACGCACGCCGTTTCGCTCAATCAATAACTGATCGCCAATCAATTGAAATGACGCTGCGCTGTCATCGTACAGTTTGATGATTTGCTCCCGATCATCGCAGGCCAGGTGCAGATCTACTTCACTTGCCATGCCAAAGCGCAGGCCCTTCATTGACGACCAGGGTGAGTGGGCATCGTCCTGACGCACGCGAGCAGGCTCGCTCTGACTGAACGCAGCAGCGGCCGCTTGCCAGAACTCTTCCGACAATGGAGTAGGCGGCGGCAACAGTTGCGCCTGATGGCGCGGAATGAAGTCAGTGTCCAGTTCGGCAGCAGCAAATGCCGGGTGGCCGATGATGCGTCGGAGAAACGGCAGGTTGGTTTTGACCCCACCCACAACGAACTCATCGAGCATCGCCAGGAGACGCAAACGGGCTTGCTCGCGGTCTTCCCCCCACGCAATCAGCTTGCCGAGCATGGGATCGTAAAACGGTGAGATGCTGTCGCCCTGCGCCACGCCACTGTCGACCCTGCGCCCGGTGCCTGGCGAGCTTTCGCGATAAAGCGCCAGCGTCCCGGTAGCGGGCAGGAATTCATTGTCTGGATCTTCAGCGTACAACCGCACTTCGATGGCGTGGCCCATCAAAGGCACTTGCTCCTGAGTCATCGGCAGCGCTTGGCCCTGTGCGACTCGCAATTGCCATTCCACAAGGTCCAGACCGGTAATGGCTTCGGTCACAGGATGTTCAACCTGCAAGCGGGTGTTCATCTCCATAAAGAAAAACTCGCCTCGGGCATCAAGCAGAAACTCCACAGTTCCCGCGCCGACATAACCAATGCTCTGCGCCGCTTTAACCGCAGCTTCGCCCATGGCCTTGCGTAACTGCGGACTCAGGCCCGGCGCGGGCGCTTCCTCGACGACTTTCTGATGACGACGCTGGATCGAGCAGTCGCGTTCGTTGAGGTACAGGCAATGACCGTGCTGATCAGCAAACACCTGAATCTCCACATGGCGAGGTTTGAGCAGGTATTTCTCGACCAGCATGCGCGAGTCGCCAAAGGATGACGCGGCTTCGCGCTGCGCCGAGGCCAGTGCGTCTGCCAGATCTTCAACGCGCTCGACAACCTTCATGCCTTTGCCACCGCCGCCCGCAGTAGCCTTGAGCAGTACCGGGTAACCAATCTGCTCGGCTGCATCGCGAAAGGTCGCCAGATCCTGAGCCTCGCCGTGGTAACCCGGTACCAGCGGCACACCAGCTTGTTCCATCAACGATTTGGCCGCGGACTTGCTGCCCATGGCGTCGATGGCGGAGGCGGGCGGGCCGAGGAAGATCAGGCCGGCGCTTTCAACGGCGCGAGCAAATTCGGCATTTTCGGAGAGGAAACCGTAACCGGGGTGAATCGCCTGAGCGCCACTGGCGAGTGCTGCGGCGATTAGTCTGGATATCTGCAGGTAGCTGTCGGCGGCTTTACTGCCCCCCAGGTTGACCTTGATGTCTGCTTCCCGAGTGTGGCGGGCGTGTCTGTCTGTTTCGCTGTGAACAGCGACGGTGGTCAGCCCCAGGTTTTTCGCGGTGCGCATGATGCGGCAGGCAATTTCGCCACGGTTGGCAATCAATACAGTCGTTAGAGTGGAAGCGCTCATGGGCGTGGCTCCTTGGGCTGCTCGGTCTGCCAGGCGGGTGGACGCTTGTCCAGAAAGGCGCGCAGACCTTCCTGGCCTTCAGGGCTGGTGCGAATCCGGGCGATAGCGTTTTCGCAATAGCGACGCAGGGCCGGCGTCAGTGCACCATTGCCCACTTCGCGCAGCAAGTCTTTGCTGGCTCGCATGGCCTGGGGGCTGTTCAGAAGCAGATTGCCGGTCCAGGTCTCCACTTGTTGCTCAAGCTCCTGCGGCGGATAGCACTCGGCAATGAGGTCGATTTCCCGGGCACGCACACCGTCAAAGCGTTCGGCGGTCAGTGCATAGCGGCGGGCTGCGCGTTCGCCGATGGCTTGAACCACGAATGGACTGATCACCGCAGGCGCCAGGCCGATGCGCACTTCTGACAGACAAAACTGAGCGTTTGTGGCGCCAATGGCCATGTCGCAGCAACTGATCAGACCCAGCGCGCCGCCGAATGCTGCGCCCTGTACTACCGCCAATGTCGGAATCTTCAGCTTGGCGAGGTTGTACATCAACTCGGCCAGTTCGCGGGCATCATCCAGGTTGGTGTTGTAATCCAGATCGGCTGCCTGCTGCATCCAGGCCAGGTCCGCCCCCGCGCTGAAGTGCTTGCCGCGGCCGCGTATCAGCAGGAAGCGCAGGCTGGCATCAGCCTGAACCGCATCCAGCGCGAGGATCATCTCGCGGATCATTTGCGCGTTGAACGCGTTGTTTTTCTCGGGCCGGTTCAGCCAGAGCGTGGCGTAGCCTTTGGGATCTCGCAACAGTTCGACGGTTTGAAAGTCAGTCATGAGGGTTTCCTGATCACATGCGGAACAGACCGAAGGTCGTCGGTTCGATAGGCGCATTCAGCGAGGCGGAGAGGGCGAGACCGAGGATGTCCCGGGTTTGTGCTGGATCGATCACGCCGTCATCCCATAGCCGGGCGCTGGAGTAATACGGATGCCCTTGATGTTCATACTGGTCGAGAATCGGCTGTTTGATGGCCGCTTCCTGGCTGGCACTGAACGGTTCGCCGCTGCGCTCGGCCTGTTCGCGTTTGACCTGGACCAAGACGCCAGCGGCCTGCTCGCCACCCATGACACCGATCCGCGCGTTGGGCCACATCCACAGGAAGCGGGGGTCGTATGCGCGTCCACACATCCCGTAATTACCCGCACCAAAGCTGCCGCCAATGATCACGGTGAATTTCGGGACTTTGGCGCAGGCCACCGCTGTCACGAGCTTTGCACCGTGCTTGGCGATGCCGCCGGCCTCGTATTTCTGTCCGACCATGAAGCCGGTGATGTTCTGCAGAAACAGCAACGGAATCCCGCGCTGGCAGGCCAGTTCGATGAAGTGCGCACCTTTCTGTGCCGCTTCGGCGAACAGGATGCCGTTATTGGCAAGGATCGCGACGGGATAGCCATGCAGCCTTGCAAAGCCGCACACCAGGGTGGTGCCAAACAGCGCCTTGAATTCGTCGAACACCGAGCCGTCCACCAGGCGGGCAATGACTTCACGGACATCAAAAGGTTGTTTGGCATCGGCGGGGATGACGCCATACAGCTCGTCAGCGGCGTACAGCGGAGCAATGGGGGCTGCGTTATTCAAAGTGCCGAGTTTGCGCCAGTTGAGGTTGGCGATGCTGCAGCGTGCCAGCTCCAGCGCGTGCTCATCGTTTTCGGCGTAGTGGTCGGCAACCCCTGAGGTACGGCAATGCACGTCTGCGCCTCCCAGGTCTTCAGCGCTGACCACTTCGCCTGTCGCTGCCTTGACCAGAGGAGGGCCGGCCAGAAAGATGGTTGCCTGTTGGCGAACCATGATCGCTTCGTCGGCCATGGCGGGTACATAAGCGCCACCGGCAGTGCAGGAGCCCATTACGACGGCGATCTGCGGGATTCCCAGCGCGCTCATGTTGGCCTGATTGAAGAAGATCCGCCCGAAGTGCTCGCGATCCGGAAACACCTCATCCTGTCGCGGCAGATTGGCACCGCCTGAGTCGACCAGGTAAATGCACGGCAGGCGATTCTGCTGGGCGATGGTCTGAGCCCGCAGGTGCTTTTTGACCGTGAGGGGGTAATACGAGCCGCCTTTGACCGTGGCGTCGTTGGCGATAATCATGCATTCCACGCCTTCGACGCGGCCGATCCCGGCGATCACTCCGGCAGCGGGCACGTCTTCGTCATAAACGTGCAGCGCGGCCAGTTGAGCGATTTCAAGAAATGGCGATCCGCTGTCTAGCAGGCGATTGATGCGATCCCGTGGCAGTAGTTTGCCCCGAGAGGTATGGCGTTCCTGAGCTTTTGGCCCGCCACCTTGCTGGATTTTGGCGAGCAGGTTACGCAGTGCGTTGACCTGTTCCAGCAAGGTAGCGCTGTTGGTGGCGAATTCGGTGGAGCGGGTGTTGATGCGGGTCTGGAGGGTGGTCATGGCTACTCCGGGTTTTTTTGCGCGCTATAAAAGATTCCGCGGTACGTCTGCCACTTTCGTCTCCTGCATCGTCGGAATGCCGCCCAGACCAAGCCTCGCTCCCACAAGAGATCGCATTTCAGTTCGAGTTGATAAGCGCGCACAGATTCTGACTCATTTGAACTGGAATGCAGTTCAATGTGGGAGCGAGGCTTGCCCGCGATACATGAGACGGGGTTGCAAGACGCTCCGCGTTATTGTTTATCGCGAAAAAGCAGCAATCATCGCGACTCATTAAACAATTCCCGCCCAATCAACATCCGCCGGATTTCACTGGTGCCTGCGCCAATTTCGTAAAGCTTGGCGTCGCGCAGCAGTCGTCCGGCCGGGAATTCGTTGATGTAGCCGTTACCGCCCAGAATCTGGATCGTTTCCAGAGCCATCTGCGTAGCGCGCTCGGCGCTGTAGAGGATGATCCCGGCCGCATCCTTGCGCGTGGTCTCGCCACGTTCGCAGGCTTGAGCCACGGCGTACAAATAAGCGCGGCTGGCGTTGAGCTGGGTGTACATGTCGGCGATCTTGCCTTGAATCAACTGGAACTCGCCGATGCTCTGGCCGAACTGTTTACGGTCATGGATGTAGGGTACGACCACGTCCATACACGCTTGCATGATTCCGGTTGGTCCTCCCGACAGCACGACACGCTCGTAATCCAGGCCGCTCATCAAGACCTTCACGCCACCATTCAGCGCCCCCAGCAGGTTCTCCTCCGGGACTTCCACATCGTCAAAGAACAATTCACAGGTGTTCGAACCGCGCATACCCAGCTTGTCGAACTTGCTGCCGCGGGAAAAACCTTTCCAGTCCCGCTCGACGATAAACGCGCTGATGCCATGAGCCGCCTTTTCAAGGTCGGTCTTGGCGTAGATCACATACGTATTCGCATCCGGACCGTTGGTGATCCAGGTCTTGCTGCCATTGAGGACGAAGCGGTCGCCGCGTTTTTCGGCTCGAAGTTTCATCGAAACCACGTCTGAGCCGGCGTTGGGTTCACTCATGGCCAGCGCCCCGACATGCTCCCCGCTGATGAGGGAGGGCAGGTATTTCGCTTTCTGCGCGTCAGTGCCATTGCGATTGATCTGATTCACACACAGATTCGAATGCGCGCCGTAAGACAGCGCAACAGACGCAGAGCCGCGACTGATTTCTTCCATGACCACGACGTGGGCCAGATAACCCAGTCCAGCGCCCCCGTACTCTTCAGCGACCGTGATCCCGAGCAGCCCCATGTCGCCAAACTTGCGCCACAAGTCGGCAGGGAACAGGTTGTCTTTATCAATCTGCGCAGCGCGTGGGGCGATTTCGGCAGCCACAAACGATTGCACCTGGTCGCGCAAAATATCAATGGTTTCGCCCAGAGCGAAGTTCAGGCTGGGGTAACTCATGGTTAGCGTTCCTTGTTATTTTTGGATGAGTCGCTATGACCTTTACGTTAACGTAAGCCTTGAGGTGGAGATGTGTCAATGAGCAGGTTTAAAGTCATGCTGTAGGTGTAGGAATGCATCACCCATAAAGTTTTCGCCAAATTTTGGCGTGGGTTGTGCACTAATTTCAAAGTCGCGACTCTGATACCTGTAAGCAGTTGTTACCAGGGTTTGTTAATGGTTTGTTAACAGAATTCGTTACACGAGTTCGCGGCAGAGCATGAAGCTCGCTCCAGACCGGTTGATACCGCTGGATGGATTACTTTCGGACCTGCATAGGTTGGATCGCACGATGGTACGTATCTGTGCATTATTACTGGTGTGCCTGACCCAAAGCCTGATTTCGGTGCAGGCCGTGGCCGACGACGACTGGAGTGTCGGCTACCACCGCCTCAGCTTTCCCGATCCGCTGGACTCTCAGCCGATGCAGGCCATTGCCTTTTACCCTTCTACGGCAGTGGAGCAAACCAGCACTATTCAGGGCTATACCGTTGATGCTGCGCTCGAAGCGCCGATAGCCCTGGGACGTTTTCCTTTGGTATTGCTCTCCCATGGCAATACCGGTACTCCACTCGCGCTGCATGACCTGGCCACGTCGCTGGCCAGGCAGGGTTTTGTAGTGGTTGCGGTGATTCATCCCGGCGATAACAACCTTGACCACAGCCGACTGGGCAGCGTCAGCAATCTGTATGGCCGACCACTGCAAATCTCCGAAGCAATCAGCACTGCACTGCTTGATCCGACGCTTGCGCCCTATATCCGCGCCGATCAAGTGGGCGTCATTGGCTATTCGGCAGGGGGCGAAACAGCTTTGATCCTGGCCGGTGCAGAACCTGATCTGCAGCGCCTGAAAACGTATTGCACCAAACGCCCTGATGATCGGGATGCCTGCAAGACCGGAGGCGAATTGCTGCTAGATCGAGATGATCTGCACGCACAAGCTGATCCCAGGGTTGGCGCATTGATGTTGATGGCACCGCTGACACTGATGTTTGGCCGCCATACTCTGGCGGACGTTCACGTCCCGGTATTGTTGTACAGCGGCGATGGTGACGAACTGCTGGCCGTTGACCAGAATGCCGAAGCACTGGCGCGCAAGCTGCCGCAGACGCCGGACTACAAGTTATTGGCGGGGGCAGGGCACTTCGTGTTCATGGCGCCCTGCAGCGATGAGCTGAGAGCAACTTCACCGGTTATTTGTAACGACCGTGAAGGTGTCGACCGGGAAGACATTCATCGCAACCTGAGTGCCGAGGCCGTGCGTTTTTTCGAGAATGCGCTGGGTATGCCTGAGTTGGGCGCCGGGGGAATGCAAACAGCCCATCATGAACAACCCTGATGATCAGCCGGTTGTCGCCGTCAGCGAACGCAGGAAATCGGCAAAACCACCCGCCGCCCGTGCTTCCAGCCGGGTGCTGGTGGTCACGCGAGGTCGGCAACTCCAGGCGATACGAGCCCCATTCAACTCCAGTTGCCGAATCAACTGAACGTCTTCATGGCAAGCCAGCGGCGGGAAGCCACCTGCCAGACGATAAGCCGCCGCGCTGATGCCCATATTGGCCCCGTGAACGTGGCGATGACCGTCACGATGCTGATAATGCTGTTGATAGCGAATCTGCGCTTCAACGGGAATTCCGTCCTGCCAGACCCCGGGCGTTACTGTCCCGCAGACGGCATCGGCGTCCAGCGCCAGTTGTTCTACCAACCAATCCTCGGCCACCGTGCTGTCGCCATCGGTGCAGGCAATCCAGCGGGCACCCTGTTCCAGTAACAGTGCTGCGCCTGCAGCCCGCGCCTGACCCACGTTGCGTACATTGACCTCGACAGCGTCCACGCCATACTGCCGCGCAATACTCGCCGAAGCATCAGTGCAACTGTCCAGCACCACCAGAATGACAACCCGCTCGGCGGCCAATGCGGTATGCCTACTCGCACGCAACAGGGTTTCAAGGCACTGACCGAGCAACAGCTCTTCGTTGTGAACCGGTATGAGCACGCCAATCATCGTAGGTTCTCCCTTTCTGCGACGGATCTTTCATCACGGCTCCAGACATCGAGGAAAAAATCTGCCTCTTCATGACTGAAAATCCGGGGCATTTCCAGGCGTGCCGCAAGGATCGCGTGGACCTTTTGCGCATCCATAGGGCAGCCATCAATCTGTGGTCGCCAGTGACAGGCAAGTACTTGTCCATCATCTGTCAGCGACGCCAGAGCGCGATCAATCCAGCTATTGAGGTCCTGCTCGTCCAGGTAATAGCCCAGTTCGCTGAACACGATCAGATCAAACCGGCCGTCTGGCCATTGCTCAGGCAGACGCCCATGCATGACTTCTACCTGTGTGAACGTCGCGAGCCTCTGACGTGCCAGTTCAACCGCCGAACGGTTGGTATCGCAGACCAGCAATCGATCGCAGCGCGTGGCCAGATCCGCGCTGAGCTCGCCATTCGCACAGCCAGGTTCAAATACCGACGCGTAACGCTCACGGGGCAGGGCGGCTAGAGTCAACGCCCGCTTGCGGCGTTCGTACCAGCGTTTCTTGAACGCCCACGGGTCGTCGCTTTCCTGAAAAAGTCGTTCGAAGTAGCTGTCATCGACACTCACAGAAAAACCACCTCAAACGGCTGCATCAAACGCTCCAGCACATCCGCGGCCAATACCGGTGGCAGACCGATCCGGGGATCGCCTTCCAGTTGACTGGCAAATGCATGAGCCGCATGACGTTTACGCGCGATATCGGCGGGTTCCAGGAGGATCTTGCGCGCACGCTCCCAAGGCAAGCGGTCATCTTCAGGCGAAGCCCAGTGCCACGCCCAGATCGGCACCTCGTGCAAATGTGCGCCAACGGCGTGGGCAGCACGTGCGCTGGCGCGACCAACTGCTTCATGATCGCTGTGCCCATCGTTGGCCCACGTGGTAAACACCACGTCCGTTGGCTCAAGGTAGCGCTCGATAAAAGCCGTCAGTTGATCTTCCTGTTGGGCCACGGAGGTGTCAGCGAAACCACCCCGTATCCATTGCAGGCTGTGCATGGGCAGGTCGAGGCGGCGCAAGGCTTCAGCGCTTTCCTGGGGGCGAATCACACTGAGCCGCTCGGCCGGCCAGGTGGACGAGCCGGGATGGCTGGCGCTGCCGTCGGTGACCGAAATGAGTTTCAGTGGTCGACCCAGTTGCGCCAGTTGATGCATCAGGCCGCCGCAACCGAGTACTTCATCGTCAGGGTGAGGGGCGATGATCACCGCGCGTGAGTTGGGCGGGACCAGTTCATCGGCGCTGATTGACGCCAGTTGCGCGAGTTTTTTCGATCCGTTCCAGGCCTGCAGCGAGGTGCCGCTGCCGACGATGGGGTTATGGTCAGTCATAGTTGCCACATCCGTGATGGCGTGATCACAGCCTGCCGGGCTGTCAGATCACCCAGGGCTGCCAGGTCACGCTCGGCGTGACTCTGGCGCAGGAAAACCGGGAGGTCAGCGATCATCCGGGCGAAATGCGCATCCTTGCAGTAAGGACCGGCGCCCAAGGCGCGGCCAACGTGCAGAATCACCTGCTCGACATTGTGTTCGATCACCGCTCGGCTGCGACGCGCTAACACCTGTGCGTCGGCGATGGGTGTTTTATTGATACGGTGGGCCGCGTGTTGCAGGGCAGCCCACGAACTGTGCATTGCCACATCCACCGCGCCCAAATGGGCCATGGTGTGTGGCTCTTGTGATTTGCAGCCTTGTTGCAACAGGCGCTGGGCCAGAGCTGTGGACGCCCCGTACCAGCAAGCTGCGATGCCGATGCCACCCTGCCAGAATCCGGGTCTGGCCAGATAATCACCGGGTTTACCGATGGCGACGCCTAGAGCGCTTTTGAACACCACCTCAACGCTGCCAGTTGCGCCCATGCCCACGGCACGCCAACCTTCCTGAGTAATGCTGACACCGGGTTGCCTGAGATCGACGGCGACCAGCTGTTGCTGATCATCTTCGTCCCAGGCAGTCATCAATGCGTGGCTGAGTACCGCCGCGCCCGAACACCAGGCTTTTCGACCGCTGATTTGCAGGTTATCGCCTTTGCGCTGCACGCTAACCCTGGCCTGGGGCGGCTCGGCCGCCCACATGCCCCAACTGGTCCCGGCTTCCGGTGCGTTGACACCCACCTCATGCATGATGGCCAACGCATCGGTGTGGCCTTCATACAATTTGCACAACCCCAGATCATGCCCGGCAACGCAGGCTAGTCCTTGCCAGCGCTCAAGTATCTGGCCGCTGGCAGGAAAGGGGAGCTGATCCAGCCCTTCGTCAATCAGCGCCTGCAAGCATTCGCCCAGCGCTCGCGTATCGGCATAGCCGTGCTTGCGCCAGTCGAGGAACTCACTGAGCGCCTGACTCATGCGTTTTCATCGTGCTGCAGTTCGAACAGCAGCAGTGAGCGAGCAGTGACGGTGTAGTGATCACCAAAACCAAATTGCTCACTGGCTTTCATGTCTGGCTGATTGGTATCGACCAGGCAGGTCCAGTGCTCGCCTTCAGGCACTTGTGGCAGGGTGAAGTTGACCCCGTCATGGTGCGAGTTGACTACCAGCAGCAAGGTCGCGTCAGCGCCAGGCCGACGGATGCCGGTCTCTTGGGCACGGCCGTCCATCAACATGCCCAGGCAACGGGCGTGTGCGTCTTCCCATTGCTCGATGCCCATCTCGTTGCCATCCGGCGACAGCCAGGTGACATCCTTGACGCCGATTTCTTCGTTGTAATCGCCTACCAGGAAGCGACTACGACGCAGGATCGGGTAAGTCAGTCGGAGCTTGATCAGGCGTTTGACGAACTTGAGCAGTGACTTGCCGTCTTCGTCCAGATCCCAGTTTACCCAGCCAATCTCACTGTCCTGGCAGTAGGCGTTGTTATTACCGTGCTGGGTGCGGGCGAACTCGTCACCGGCAACCACCATCGGCGTACCCTGGGCCAGCAGCAAGGTGGCGAAGAAGTTACGCATCTGGCGCAAGCGCAACGCGTTGATTTCGGGATCTTCTGTCGGGCCTTCCACGCCGTGGTTCCAGGACAGGTTATTGTTGCTGCCGTCTTGATTGTTTTCGTCGTTGGCTTCGTTGTGCTTGTCGTTGTAGGAGACAAGGTCATGCAAGGTGAAGCCGTCGTGAGCGGTGATAAAGTTCACCGACGCCTGAGGCCTGCGACCGCGCTGGTTGAACATGTTGCCCGACGCAGTCATGCGCCCGGCGAAATCCGCCAGCTGACCTTCATCGCCTTTCCAGAATGCGCGCACGGTGTCGCGGAACTTGTCGTTCCACTCCATCCAGCCTGGTGGGAAACCACCGACCTGATAGCCGCCTGGACCACAGTCCCACGGCTCGGCAATCAGTTTCACCTGACGCAGGACCGGATCCTGGCGGCAAGCCACGAGGAAGCTGTGACGCTCGTCAAAGCCATCGTGGTAACGGCCGAGAATGGTTGCCAGGTCGAAGCGGAAACCGTCGACGTGCATTTCCGAAGCCCAGTAACGCAGGGAGTCGGTAACCATCTGCAGCACGCAAGGGTGGCTCAGATCCAGCGTGTTGCCGGTGCCGGAGTCGTTGATGTAGAAACGTTTATCGTCAGGCATCAAACGATAGTACGAGGCGTTGTCGATGCCGCGCATGGACAGGGTCGGACCGAGTTCGTTGCCTTCCGCAGTGTGGTTGTAGACCACGTCAAGGATGACTTCCAGCCCGGCATGGTGCATGTGCGCAACCATTTCCTTGAACTCGGCAATCTTGCCATGAGCGAGGTAGCGCGGATCAGGGGCAAAGAACGCAATGCTGTTGTAGCCCCAGTAGTTGGTCATGCCTTTCTGCAACAGATGCTGATCGTTGACGAAAGCGTGAATCGGCAATAACTCGACGGAGGTCACACCCAGCTTGCGGATGTGATCGATCACGTCAGCAACCATCAAACCGGAAAACGTGCCTTTGAGTTCATCCGGCACCGACGGGTGACGCATGGTGAAACCACGGGTATGAGTTTCATACAGGATGGTCTTGTCCCACGGCACGCTGATCTGCTGGTCCCGACCCCAGGTGTAGGCGGGGTCGATAACCTTGCTTTTCGGCACGAACGGCGCGCTGTCGCGTTCGTCAAAGCTGAGGTCGCCGTCCGGGTGGCCGATGGTGTAACCAAACAACGCTTCGGACCATTTCAATTCGCCAACCAATTGTTTGGCGTACGGGTCAATCAGCAGTTTGTTGTGGTTGAAGCGATGGCCATTTTTTGGGTCATATGGACCGTAGACACGGTAGCCGTAGATCAGCCCCGGGTGGGCGTCAGGCAGATAACCGTGGTAAATCTCGTCGGTGTATTCCGGCAACTCGATGCGTTCAAGTTCAACTTCGCCGGTGGAATCAAACAGGCAAAGCTCAACCTTGGTAGCGTTGGCCGAAAAGATCGCGAAGTTGACGCCCAGACCGTCCCAGCTGGCGCCGAGAGGGAAGGGAAGGCCTTCACGAATACGTGACACGCTGGCTTCGACTTGATCGGCCTTGGCGGATGCACCTTGTGGACTGTCTTTCTTTGAGGTTTTGGACTGCGTGTTCATTGTGCGTTCCTGACGGCTGGTGTTTTTCGGGGCGGCCGAAACCGCGGTCGAAGCGAGAGCGCTTCAACAAAAAGTCGAAGTAAAAAATGTTGGGTTACCGCAGGTCACGACGGTTAAGAACGTGATCCCTGCGGTACGGAGTTGGTGCGGCGCTTTGGAGGAATCAAGGCGCTGATGGTTTGCCCGGTTTTTTTGCTGCTGGTTTGGCTGCGGGTTTTTTAGCGGCTGGCTTTGCAGGCTGTTCGGCCTGAGTCGCCGCCGGAGCCGGTTTGCTCTTCACGGCAGCCGGTTTGCTCGCAGGCTTGGCAGCCGGTTTAGCGGCAGGTGCCGCCGCTGGCTTGCTGGCCGGTTTCGGGGCAGCTTTCGGAGCAGATTTTGCCGTAGCAGGCTTGGCTTTATCAGCCGCCGGCTTGGCGTCAACCTTTGGCAGCTTAGGCTTGGTTGCCTTGCGGGCGGTGGATTTATCCGGAGCCAGCGCTTCAGCTTCAGCCAGCTTGCGAGCCATTTCCCAATGACGTGCGTCCTGACCGGAAGGTTTCCCTTCCGACTCCCATATCTGATACGCAAACTCGCGAATTCGCTTTTCGTCGGCACTCATCTCGACACTCCCAGGTTTTACTTAGTCTGAATAAACAGGTTTACAGAAAATTCCTCGAGTGCTGCGCTGAGCAGCAACTCCTTGTCAGTTGTGACTACGGCGTCTGAAAAAAGTCCCTTCCAACTTCGATTTGCATCCGCGAACGGTAGAACGACCCGCGTGTCCCCCCAATTTTCTGCATTGATGAATGGAGTTTGGGCAGTACCCAATAGTTCATTGCACAAGCGTGGCACCACAACGATAGCCTGTTCTGCATCAAGAACACGGGCAAATGCCATCACCTTGTCAGCATGGGTGCCTAGCACCTCCAGCGGCACATAGTCGCCGCGACTGAACAGCTCGGAGTGCCCGGCCCGCAGGTTCAACACCTGATGGATAAGCGCTTGCTTGATCCGGCCGTTCTGCCAGGAGCCCAGCAGGTCGCTGACAGTGGACGCCTGACTCAGCGCGTCCTGCCGATCTGCGTAATCAACAGGGCGGCGGTTGTCCGGATCGACCAGAGTAAAGTCCCAGTACTCGGTGCCCTGATACAAATCAGGAACGCCAGGCGCGGTCATACGAAGCAAGGTTTGCGCCAGGCTGTTCAATGCACCGTTGGTAGCAATGCGGTTAGCGGTGGCGCCTAGCGACTGACGCAACGCGAGCCCCTGAGGGCTGAGCAGGATGTTCTGCAGGAACTCCCGGCATGCGCGCTCATACGGTTCATTGGCCGCGCTCCAGCTGCTCTGCAGTTTGGCTTCACGCAAAGCCTTTTCCTGCCACTTGATGAGGCGCTCTGCGTAGTTTTCGAACTCATCCTCATGCATGTCCAGCGGCCAGCTGCCCAGCATGGCCTGATAAAGCATCAGCTCATCGCCAGGGCTGATCGTGTTTTCTTCGCCTTTGAGCGGTATCGCCAACTGGCGCCAGCGCTCCACCTGCTCACCGTACCAACCGGCGCATTCGCTGAGCACGGCGAGACGAGTGCGGGTGTCTTCACCACGCTTGTGGTCGTGAGTCGCGGTGGTCAGCAGGTTGTCCGGGAAGGCTTTGATGCGAGCCAGGCAAGCATCGTGAAAATCCTGAACCGGCGCGCTGAAGTGCTGCGGATGAAAGCCTACGTCGTTGCGCGACAGCAATACCGCGCTGCGATAGAACGAGGTGTCTTCCACAGACTTGGCGGCCACCGGCGAGGTGAGTTGCTGGAAGCGCACACATGCGTTTTTGTTCAACTTGCGTTGCTTGCCCCGTGGCAACTTGCGCCAGGACTCTCCACCCAGCCAGCGCTGCAAGTAATCCAGCACTTGCCAGTCAGCTTCGCTGAGCATGGTGCGTGCGCCTTGCATGGCTTGCTGGAAGAAACGCTCATCTTCCGCAGAGCGCCCGCACACGCTGATGTAGGTCCGATAAGTCGGGAAGTTCACCACCAGCGCCAGCAAGGCCCGGCGAATCGCCCCCAGCGTCAGGTCGCGGCTCATCAGGTCACTGCGTGCTACTTGCAGCAAGGATTGCGCGACGTTTTCAAAGTCACCCGCCAGAGTACCGTGCAGCACCAGATCACGTGCTTCAAGCACTTCCTGATCAAAGTCAGCGGTGCGTTCACTGATGCGGCTCCACAGCTCGGCCAGAGGCTCCTGACCCTTGGGGTCATGTTGCAGCAGCGACACCTGATTCATGAATTCATAACCGGTGGTGCCATCGACACCCCAGTCTTGACGCAACGATTCATCAGGGCCAAGTATCTTCTCGACGAAGATTGGCAAATGCGCCAGTTCGGTGCCCGCAGGACGCGCAGCGAGCAGGCTGTTGACCCGGCGGCGCAGTTTCCGGCAGTAGCCGCGTGGATCTGCCAGGCCGTCAATGTGGTCGATGCGTAAACCGTCCACCAGACCTTCGCTGATCAGCTCAAAGATCTTGCCGTGGGTAGCTTCAAATACATTGGAGCGCTCGACTCGCAAGCCACCCAGTTCGTTGATGTCGAAGAAGCGCCGCCAGTTGATATCGTCGCCTGCGGTGCGCCAGCTAGCCAGACGGTAATGCTGGGCCTCCAGCAAGTGATGCAGCCGATCGAAGCCTTCGGGTGTAGTCGAGTCGTAGCGCTGCATGGCCAGCTCAATGGCTCTCATGATCGATTTGTCTTTAACCAGCTCGACCAGTTCGGCGCGGGCTTGTCTGGCTCGTTCCCATGCCTGCGGGAATTGATCAAGTGCGGCAAAGCGCTTGCTCAATTCGTCCAGAAGCGGATTCTCATCGGATTCAAGCAATGGCCCGTAAGTACCAGGGTTGATCGGGAAATGGTGCTGGTAATGCTCGATGTAGAAAACGCCATGGTCGGGGTCGAAGCGCAGCGGAATCTCACCGGCTTGCAATACAGTGCCGTAGTCGGTGCTGAGAAAAGGCAGAAGCAGTTGGCCTTTGAGCAACGGATCCGGCGAGTGCCACTGAATGTCGAAGAAGTCAGCGTAGGGACTGCGCCGTCCCCACTCGAGCAGATCAAGCCACCAAGGATTATCGTTACCGCCCACAGCCATGTGATTGGACACGATGTCCAGAATCAGGCCCATGCCTTTTTCACGCAGGGCGCTGACCAGACGACGCAGCGCTGGTTCACCACCGAGTTCCGGGTTGATGACCCGCGGATCGACCACGTCATAACCATGCATCGAACCCGCGCGAGCCTTTAGCAGCGGCGAGGCGTAGATATGGCTGATACCCAGGCTGGCGAAGTAGGGCACCAGCGCTACGGCGTCATCCAGGGTGAAGTCTTTATGAAATTGCAGGCGCTGCGTGGCACGCAGGGTTTCCAGGCGCGGGCTCATTGATCACGCTCCGCAGCTTGCAGGCGTGCCTGACACAACAGCTCAACCCGTCGTGCAACGGCTTCGTGGTCCATCAATGTCGAACTTTCGCCGGGAATACGGCGGCGCCAGTTGGGGTGTTGCGGCGTGTCGCCAGGCAGGTTGAACTGCTCGGTCAGGCCCATCGCATCTTCCATTGGCAGGAGCACCAGAGGCGCACGGGTGTGGCCGATATAGCGGATGCTGGCGTCGATCATTTGTTCTGCATCCGGACGTCCGTCGCTGAAGTTAGTGGAGTTTTGGCTCAAGACCTGACGCAGCCCGTCGCGTTCGCGATGGCGGTCTGCGCTCCAGTCTTGCGCTTGTTGCTCGTTGACCATGCCCAGACGCAGGTTCCAGGCGATATCGTTCTCCGCCAGCCAACCCGCCAGTGTCGGCAGGTCGTGGGTGCTGGTGGTGGCAAGGGCTTGATCGGACCAGTCGAGGATCGGCTTGAAGTTCGCGTTGTTCTGTTCGAACAGCAGCACGCGCATGCCGAGGATTGCCCGGGCAGCCAGCTTTTCGTGCAGGCCGGGAGGAACAGTGCCCAGGTCTTCACCCAGCACGATCGCTTTGTGTCGCCACGATTCAAGACTCAGCAGCCGGAGCATGTCGTCCAGCGGATAGTTGAGGTAGGCACCTTCGCTGGCGGGTGAGCCTAGTGGCACTACCCACAGACGTTGCAAGCCCATGATGTGGTCGATGCGCAGGCCGCCTGCATGGGCGAAGTTGGCCCGCAGCATTTCAATGAACGCACGGAAACCATTACGCTTCAGGCCTTCAGGAGAAAAAGCGGAAATCCCCCAGCTTTGTCCGGCACGGTTGAGAATGTCCGGCGGCGCACCGACGCTGAGCGCGGAGAGCAATTCATCCTGCCGACTCCATGCCTGACTGCCCGCGCCATCTGCACCGACGGCGAGATCTGCAATCAACCCTACGCTCATACCGCTGCTGCGGGCGGCAACTTGTGCACGCTCCAGACCACGGGCCGTCAGCCATTGGGCGAAGGCGTAGAAGCCAATCTGCTCGCTGTGATTGGCGGCAAAGCGGGCGATGGCCTCACTGCGTGGATTCTTGAACTCTTCTGGCCATTCATGCCAGTTATCGCTCATGCCCAGACGCGGGCATTCGTCGCGGATGGCCTCGAATCGGCAGTGATTTTCAAGTGCTTCTCCCGCGCTGTGGCGGAAGCTGTTGAAGTCCTCGTGCAGCGGATGATCGCTTCCGCTGAAAGCGTCATACAGCTTGTGCAGCACTTTCCACTTGGCGCTGGCGGCGGCGGGCCAGTCAACCAACGGCAGCGCTTCAAGGCGTTTGAGCTCATCGCTCAGGCCGGACTCTTCAATGGCCATGCGCAACGCGCGCTCACCCAGAATAGCGCCGGGCGAGCAATACAGGCTGTTGAGAAACAGGCGGCTGGAGGGCGAGTAAGGACTGTAGCGATGCGGGTCATTGGCAAACATCGCGTGCACAGGACTGATCGCCAGCGCGTGAGCACCACGTTCTCCGGCAGCGCGAGCAAGACTTTCCAGCGCTTGGGTATCGCCAAAACCGCCGTCGCCTTCGCGGTGCAGGCCATACAATTGAACGGTCAGCCCCCAGGCACGCGGCACGCGGCTGTCGGTCGCCATGGCCATGCTGAAGCAAGTCTTCGGAGCAACAGCGATGGTCAGGTGTTGACCGGCAATGTTCAGTTGCTGATAGCCCACTGGAGCCAGGGCAGGCAGGCTGGCATTAGCGGTCAGGTTGGCGTCGATGGTGGCGCCGTCTTCCAGATGCAGGACGAAAGGCGTGCCCGGTTCAAACCAGGCACTCAGATCCAGGTTGCTGCCATGGTCGACGGTCAGCAAAGGCGGAGGTGTGGGTTGGTGATGGGCAAGCTTCAGGCGTTGCAGGCTGGCGTCTATCTGCAGATTGTCGTCAGCCGGAAAACCCAGGCAGCCCAGAATCTTGCTCAGCACTTCAGGGCTGACCCTTTGCGCCTTTCCGTTTGCATCAATCCAGTCCACGGACAAGCCTGCTTCGGCAGCCAGACTCTCTATTTGCTCATTGCTCATCCCGTTCCTCCAGAACATCGGTTGCTATCAGGCTGACAATGGCCGTGTATGGATTGAGGATGCCTCGCCGGGAAAGTTCTGCCGCATGTGGCAGGGTTTCGAAAACAACGCTGCCGCTTTTCCATTCAGGGGCGGTGACCGCGTGTTCAGTGAGATTGATATCGATGCGCAGCAACGCGCCGTCGCCCATCCTCCAGCGCGCAGACACCGCGCCTTCGCTCAGCACTTCAGCGCCCAGGGCGTGACTGCCTGGCAGGCGAGGGACGATGTGCTGGTGACGAAGCGCCAACAGCTGGCGATAGAGCTCAAGCCAGTTGCGGTGGTCGCTGCCTTTGTCGGTTTCCAGATACACCGCGTCAAAAGCCGGTCTGGAGGCTTCGAAGGTTGCCGGATCGTTGGGATCGGGAATGTGTTCGCGTTTCTCTTCGTCAGCAAAGGCTGCGAAGTCGGCAAATTCACTGCGTCGGCCTTCACGCACGGCATCGGCCAGTTCGCCGTGATGATCGGTGAAAAACAGAAACGGCTCACTGGCTGCCCATTCATCGCCCATGAACATCAGTGGGATCATCGGTGAGAGTAACCACAAGGCGGTGGCCGCCCGCAACGCAGGTGCGGAGCAGATTTGCGGCAGGCGCTCACCAAAGGCCCGGTTGCCAATTTGATCGTGGTTCTGCAGGAACAGGACAAATGCGCTGGGCGGCAGATGCCCGCTGGATTCGCCGCGGGTATGGCCGTGGCGAGTCGGTTCGCCCTGATAGACAAAACCCTGGCTCAGCAAGCGCGCCAGCTTCTCGGTGGCCTGGTGAGCGAAGTCGGTGTAATACGCATCGGTCTCGCCGGTCAGCAGCACGTGCAGCGTGTTGTGACCGTCATCGTTCCATTGCGCATCGTAGCCCTGTTCCAGCAGGCTGGCCTGGTTGAACTCGTTCTCGAGGTTAAGCCAGACATGGCGCGGCGCGTCGATCTGCTCACGAACCCTCTGCGCGAACTCCTGCAGGAAGGTGTCGTCCTTGATCGCGTGTACGGCGTCCATCCGCAGACCGTCGAACCGGTATTCGAGCAGCCACATCAGAGCGTTGTCGATGAAGAAATCGCGGACTTCCCGACGCCTGAAATCAATGGAGTCGCCCCACGGGGTCTTCACATCGTTGCGGAAGAATCCTTTCGCGTAACGCCCCAGATAATTGCCGTCCGGGCCGAAGTGGTTGTAGACCACGTCAAGGATCACCATCAGGCCATGGCCGTGAGCAGTATCGATCAGATGCTTGAGTTGCTCCGGTGTACCGTAGGAGGACTGTGGTGCGTAGGGCAATACACCGTCGTAGCCCCAATTTCGCTCACCAGGAAATTGCGCAATAGGCATCAGCTCGATGGCTGTGACCCCAAGCGCGGCCAGACGCTCCAGATGAGCCTCGACCCCGGCATAGCCGCCCAGTGACCCCACGTGCAACTCGTAAATGACAGCCTCGGACCAAGGGCGACCTTGCCAGCCGGTGTTCTGCCATTCATAAGCGAGGGGATCGACCACCACGCTATGGGAGTGGACATCAGAAGATTGGGCGCGGGAGGCAGGATCGGGGACTTCGAGTTCCCCGTCGATGTTGTACCTGTAGCGAGTGCCCGCCGGACAGCGGGCCTCGAGTACAAACCATCCTTCGTTTTGCGGGAGCATGGCCAGAGACTGGCCACCCTCGATTTCTACACTGACGTAATAGGCGTCGGGTGCCCAGAGGGCGAACCGCGTGTGGCCAGAATCCAGTAATACGGCGCCGTGGCGCCAGTTCTCGTCCGTACGCAGAGGCATCCGTTGACCCCTTAATCAATAATGAAGTGCAGTTCCCACGTTCTTTTTCAACAGGTCCTGATAGAGCTCTGCGTAAGGCTCTACCGCTTGGTGCCAGTTAAACGGGGCTGCCATTGCCCGGCAACGCATGGCGTTGATCAGTGCTGAGTTGGAAAACACCTTGAAGGCGCGGTTCAATGCTTCTTTATAGCTTTCGACCGTTGACTCGTTGAACAGGAAGCCGGTGACGCCATCTTCGATGGTGTCAGCCAGACCGCCAGTGTTGCGAGCGACCGGCAGAGAGCCGAAACGCTGGGCGTACATCTGGCTCAGGCCGCAAGGTTCGTAACGCGACGGCATCAGCAGGAAGTCACTGCCTGCGAACATGCGGCGGGCGTCGGTTTCGTTGAAGCCGATACGTACACCGATTTTCCCCGGGAAGCGTTCTGCCAGGGCGCGCATGGCGTCTTCTTCTTCGGGCTCGCCACGACCGATAATCGCGATCTGGCCGCCATTGTTAACGATGTGTTCAGCAACACCGATGGTCAGGTCCAGACCCTTCTGATAGACCAGACGCGAAACCACGGCGAATAGCGGGCCGGTGGACGGCTCAAGTTCAAACAATTCACGTACGTGGTCGGCGTTGATTTCCTTGCGCTGCCATTCATTAGGCGCGAAGTGGCAAATCAAGTGTTCGTCGGTCGCTGCATCCCAGCTGGCGTCAATCCCATTCGGGATACCGCTGAGCTGGCCGCGGTTGGCTTTATGCTGCAGGAAACCTTCAAGGCCGCAACCGAACTCGGGGGTCGTGATTTCCTTGGCATAGGTCGCGCTGACCGTGGTGATGTGGCTGGCGTAAGCCATACCTGCCTTGATAAAGGACAGCTTGCCGTAGAACTCCATACCTTCAGCGCTCAAAGCTTCATCCGGAATACCCAGTTCACGGGCGGATGCTGTGCTCACAGTGCCCTGATAAGCCAGGTTGTGAATGGTGAAGATCGTAGGAGTGGTCTGTCCGCGCCATTTCATGTAGGCGGGTGCCAGGCCGGCAGGCCAGTCATGAGCGTGAACCAGCTCAGGGCTCCACTGGGTTTTTACTGCGCCGGCTGCAAATTCAGCCGCCGCCAGACCCAGTCGGGCGAAGCGAATATGGTTGTCGGACCAGTCACGTCCTTGGCTGTCGGCGTAAGGCGTACCTTCACGCTCATACAGCTCTGGGCAGATCAGCACGTAAATCACCAGGCCGTCTTTCATGTCCATCCGGCCGATCTTGCAAGGCGGCAGGGCTGCGTGGCCGCCCAATTGGCTGATGACGTGAATCGGGTTGCCACTGTTAAGCACTTGCGGGTAGCCGGGAATCAGCACTCGGACGTCGTGCAGGTGGCGCATGGCGCGCGGCAACGCGGCAGAAACATCACCCAACCCCCCGGTCTTGACCAGGTCAGCCAGTTCAGACGTGACAAACAGGACTTTACGTCTATTGCTCGACACGATCACAGGCTGTGTAACGGCAGGCAGTTGCAGCAGTGGAACGCTCGTCGTAGCGAAGCCTGGCAGATGAGTCAGCTCGCTGGCCGGCTGATTAAAACTCTCTCCCTTCTGGGTTTTGACAGCGGCGCTAATCATCGATTTCTCCCCATTCAATACAGTATCGGTACTGCATCAGATTTGTTATTGGCCATGTCCTATGACCGGGCACACAAGCACTACGCAAGATCAGTACCCATTTACTGTTTGCGTTCTTCACGGACAGACAGGTAGTGCTAAAAACGCGGGCTTAGCCAACAGCATAGGCGCTGTTATCAGATGACCTGTGCGTTGATTGGAAAGTTTCGACTTTTTTTGTGGGAAATGTCTGGGATAGGGTTCGGAGCCTGATTACACGGGGGCAATATCATCCGTTATATGTGGCGAAATGCCGCACTGCTCTATGTTAGAGCGGAAAAAAATCCCATGGGGCATGCCAATGACCGGCCGTCGGATTGTTAGACGATAGTGCTCTTGGGCTTCAGGCGGGCGTGTGGCACGTGCCTACGTGGGGCAAAAATAACCTCCTACAACGACTACGGCCTTTTCTTGGTGCGTGTGTCGCTTATTCCTGGGGCACTCGTAGAATTATCCTGATCCCTGATCGAAACATTTTCGCGCACGTCGGGATAGAATCGGAGGCCTGACTCGGTCGAGTCAGCCATATTCGTGATCACACAGTCGTATAGAGGATGTAATGGATAGCCCTGAAGTTTTGGTACTGCAAGCCAGCTACACCAACCCGGTGCATGCGCAAGCGATCGGCTTCATGCTCAGTCAGTACGCCGAAGATGTCATGGGCGGTGGTGAGCCGTTATCGATTGATACGCAGCAGCAAGTGGCCATTGAGCTGGCGAAGCGTCCTCACGCGTTCAGTGTCCTGGCCTTCATCGCTGGCGAGCCGGTGGGGCTGGTCAATTGCTTCGAGGGTTTTTCAACCTTTCAGTGTCGGCCATTGGTCAATATTCATGACGTCGCAGTTCTGGGTAAATACCGAGGTTTGGGTATCAGTCAGAAGATGTTGGCAAAGGTCGAAGAAATCGCCCGTCAGCGTGGTTGCTGCAAGCTGACTCTGGAAGTGCTGGAAGGTAACGCTATCGCTCAGGGCGCCTATCGCAAACTGGGCTTCGCGGGCTATGAGCTGGATCCGCAGATGGGCAAGGCCATGTTCTGGCAGAAGACACTGTAATCGCGCTAAACCCGCATGGGGTTTGAACGTTAGACAGGGTGTCCGGTCGGATTTTTAGGTGAAACACCCCGGCAGCGGAGCCTGGAACGATTGGTTCTTAAGAGTTGCCGCACTATCTTACGTACAGCGCCAGCCCTGTAGGAGGTGTCCGGGTGTCCCTTACAACGCGCTGTCTCGAGGCAAACCTAGAACCTGTAGGGGCGCACGAGCACCGCGAGGCCGCGATAGCTGTGTCAGACAGGACGCCATCGCTGCCTCGCGGTGCTCGTGAGCTCCTGCGGAATACGTTTCAATTCCAGCAGGCGTTGCTGTTTGAAGCACGATGAGAGTGGCTTTATAGAAAGAAAGGAATTCGGAGGAGGGTGCTGCCACGGGCAAGCCAGCTGATCGGGCTTGCCGCTATTCGTCACGCTGCGTTGCCCAGAGGCAACGAGTGGGGGGTCAGGCTTGAAGTGCGTTGCTGGAGATCATCAACTGCGATTGTTGCAGCATGAGGCTCAAATTAGCGACCTTGCTGAGCAACTGTTCGCGCTCTTCTTTAAGTTGGCGCAGTTCGTCACGACGGATAGTGACATAGAGAGTTTGTGGTGCGGTTGCCGGTAGTACAGTGCCCATTGCTCACCTCGCAAATGGCGGATTCAACATGAAAGGTCTTGGCAAATGACTATCGCGATCCCCGACTCGCCTCTGCTTACCTCTCTATCGGCCACAATTCTGATTTCTTTTGCGCAAAAATGGAACTTTTTTATTTTGGAGGGTCGCGAACGTTTCTTGTTCTTGATTGCTTGTGATTCTCGACTGGTGTCCATTGGCCACCTTGCAGCCCCCGCAGCGCTTGGGATAGCGGGAATTTGCCGCTTTAAAAATCATGCTCATGGCTGGCTCACGACGGAGTGAGCTGTACAATGAGGTAACATTTTTTTGTTTTATCGCGAATTACGGAGCACCAGCATGCAACTTGGAATCATCGGACTGGGCCGCATGGGCGGCAATATCGCAAGACGCCTCATGCTCAATGGCCACACCACCGTGGTGTACGACCGTGATGAAGCGTCTCGCAGCGCCCTTGCCAAGGAAGGGTCGACTGCCGCAGTCGATCTGCCCGCGCTGGTGGCAGCCATGGACAAGCCTCGCGCTATCTGGGTCATGCTCCCTGCAGGCGAGCCTACTGAAGAAACCATCAATGTCCTGAGCGACCTGCTTGATGCAGACGACGTGATCATTGATGGCGGCAACACCTTCTATAAAGACGACGTACGTCGTGCTCAGGCGCTTACAGCCAAGGGGCTGCATTATGTCGACGTCGGTACGTCCGGCGGTGTATGGGGTCTTGAGCGCGGCTACTGCATGATGATCGGTGGCGAAGATGAAGTGGTCAGACGTCTTGACCCGCTTTTCGCGACGCTGGCTCCGGGCATGGGTTCAGTCGAACGCACCAAAGGTCGCAACTCTGCCGATGACCGCGCTGAACGTGGCTACATCCACGCAGGCCCGGCCGGTTCCGGTCACTTCGTGAAGATGATTCACAACGGTATCGAGTACGGCATGATGCAAGCCTTTGCCGAGGGCTTCGATATCCTCAAGCAGAAGAATTCGGAAAACCTGCCGGTCGAGCAACGCTTCGATCTGAACATGGCCGATATCGCCGAAGTCTGGCGTCGCGGCAGCGTCGTTTCTTCCTGGCTGCTGGACCTGACTGCTGATGCGCTGGCAACCGACCCGCAACTGGACGCTTATTCCGGTGCTGTGGCCGATAGCGGTGAAGGGCGCTGGACCATCGAGGCTGCCATGGAGCAAGCCGTTCCTGTCCCAGTACTCTCCAGTGCACTGTTTGCCCGCTTCCGTTCACGGCAGAAGAGCTCGTACGCAGACAAAATGCTGTCGGCAATGCGCTTCGGTTTCGGCGGTCACAAGGAAGGTCCTAAATAATGGGTTTATCGCGCAGCACTACCCGGCAAACGCCTGAAGTTGCGCCACCCACCACGCTGTTCCTGTTCGGTGCCCATGGGGACCTTGTAAAGCGCCTGTTGATGCCGGCGCTGTACAACCTGAGCAGGGACGGTCTGGTTGATGAAAACCTGTATATCGTTGGCGTTGACCACAACGCGATCAGCGATGCGGATTTTGCGAAAAAGCTCGAGGATTTCATTCGTCAGGAGGCAGCCAGCAAAGTTGCTGATGACGGTAAGGATCCTCTGGATCCGGAGCTGTGGAGCAAACTGGCTGGCCGTATCAGCTATGTGCAGGGCGACTTCCTCGACGACTCCACTTACAGCGATATCGCCGCAAAGATCAAAAGCACCGGCACCGGCAATGCGGTGTTCTACCTGGCAACTGCTCCGCGCTTCTTCAGCGAAGTCGCTAAGCGCCTCGGTTCTTCGGGCTTGCTGAGTGAAGCACCGGGCCAGTTTCGCCGGGTCGTCATCGAAAAACCTTTCGGCTCCGACCTGCCCAGCGCCGTTGCACTCAATGAGTGCCTGCTCAAGGTCATGACCGAGAAGCAGATCTACCGGATCGATCACTATCTGGGCAAAGAGACAGTACAGAACATTCTGGTCAGTCGTTTCTCCAACGCCTTGTTCGAATCCTTCTGGAACAATCACTATATCGACCACGTGCAAATCACTGCCGCCGAAACGGTAGGGGTGGAGACACGCGGCAGTTTTTACGAAAACACCGGTGCGTTGCGGGACATGGTGCCCAATCACCTGTTCCAGTTGCTGGCCATGGTTGCCATGGAGCCCCCGGCAGCCTTCGGAGCCGATGCAGTTCGCGGCGAGAAGGCCAAGGTCATCGGCGCGATTCGCCCATGGTCTGAAGAAGAGGCACTGGCCAATTCGGTTCGCGGTCAGTACTCGGAAGGCTCCAGGGATGGCGCTGATGTGCCCGGGTATCGTCAGGAAAACAAGGTTGATCCGGCCAGTACCACTGAAACCTACGTGGCCCTCAAGGTCATGATCGATAACTGGCGCTGGGTCGGCGTACCGTTTTACCTGCGCACCGGCAAGCGCATGAGCACGCGCAGCACCGAGATCGCGATTTGCTTCAAGCCAGCGCCCTATGCGCAGTTTCGCGATACCGAAGTCGACCGTATCAAGCCAAACTACCTGCGCATCCATATCCAGCCCAATGAGGGGATGTGGTTTGACCTTTACGCCAAGCGTCCCGGTCCGACCCTGCAAATGGAAGACATCGAGCTGGGCTTTGAGTACAAAGACTTTTTCGAGATGCAGCCTTCTACGGGTTATGAAACCTTGATCTACGACTGCCTCACCGGGGATCAGACCCTGTTCCAGCGTGCCGACAACATTGAAAACGGTTGGCGGGCGGTGCAGCCGTTCCTGGATGCATGGCAGAAGAATCCTCAGGTCGAGCTGTATCCCGCAGGGGGCAATGGACCTGCTTCTGCGGATTCATTGCTGGGCAAAGACGGTCGAGAATGGCGGGATATCAATGCCTGAAGTAAAGACACCGCAAGTTCGTTTCGTGCTTTCCGATATCGATGGGACTTTATTGCGCCCCGATCACAGCTTGAGTCAGGCGACGATCGATGCCGTAGCCCGGTTGCGCGATGCCGGAATCCTGTTCACCGTTGCCAGCAGTCGTCCCCCACGTGCCATGCGCGAACAGATCGAAGCCTTGGGCGTCGATCTGCCGACCGCAGGCTTCAACGGTGCCAATATCGTTGCCCCGGACGGCAGCGTCCTGTTTGCTTACCGCATTGACCCGGTAGCTGCACGGACCTGCATCGAGCTGTTCTCCGGATACGACGTAGCAGTGTGGGTGTTCGCCGATGATCAGTGGTTTCTGATCGATCCGCAGGGCGCTTACGTCGAGCACGAACGCACGACTCTTGGTTACGAGCCGGTCCAGGTTGAGAGCTTCGAGCCGTGGCTGGATCGGGTCGACAAGATCGTCGCCGCCAGTACCGATTTCGAGCTCTTGAAGCAGCTCGAAACAACCCTCAACCCGATGGTTGAAGGAAAAGCCTTCGCTGCACGCTCGCAGCTTTACTATCTGGATGTGACTGCGCTGGATGCCAACAAAGGCAATGCGCTGGTCACCCTGGCAGGGCAGTTGGGCGTCGACATGGCGCACACCGCTGCACTGGGTGATGGCGGCAACGATGTCGCGATGTTCCATAAAGCCGGGTTTTCGGTTGCCATGGGGCAGGCTGAGGAAAGCGTTCGCAGTCAGGCTGATGTCGTCACCGGCAGTAATCTGGAAGATGGAGTTGCCAGCGCCATTGAGCGCTACATGCTGCCGCGCTGAACGGCTGTTGATGTTTCCCCGATTATGGATGCTGTTCATGGCTGCATTGATCGAAGACTACGCATTGCTCGGCAATTGCAAAACTGCCGCGCTCGTCGCCAGAGATGGCTCGCTTGACTGGCTGTGCTTCCCGCGATTTGATTCACCTGCCTGTTTCGCCGCGCTCCTGGGTGATGTAGACAATGGGCGCTGGAAGCTCGCTCCCAGCCAGCCTTTGGTCAGTGCCGAGCGGCGTTATCGGGAAGGGACCCTGATTCTTGAGACGCTGTTCGAGACCGCTACCGGTCGCGCCATGCTCATTGACTTCATGCCGCCGGGCGAAGGCAGTCACGTGGTTCGGATGGTCGTTGGCCTGAGTGGGCAGGTGTCTTTCGAGATGGACCTTGCGATTCGCTTTGACTACGGCAGCAGTGTGCCATGGGTCGAGAACAAAGGCGGCCAGACCCTCACGGCAGTGGCGGGCCCTGAAATGCTGGTGCTGCGTGCCCCTGAGCCGTTGCGCGCATTCGATCACCACACCGGCTGCCATTTCCAGATCGCCGAAGGCCAGCGCCAGGCGTTTGTCCTGACGCATCAGGCGTCTTTTGAAAGCCTTCATGACGCCATCGACGCTGAATCGGCGCTGGCCGAAACCGAGTATTTCTGGCTTGAATTCTCTGATCGCTGCCCTGACGTCGGCCCCTGGACACAGCAGGTTAAACGCTCACTGATCACCTTGAAGGCGATGACCTATCAGCCCACGGGCGGCATTGTCGCGGCGGTCACTACATCGCTGCCTGAGCAACTGGGCGGTGAGCGCAACTGGGATTATCGGTACTGCTGGCTACGTGATGCGACGATGACGCTGCTGGCGTTCATGAATCTCGGTTACTTCGAGGAGGCGGCTGCGTGGCGCGAGTGGTTGATGCGTTCGGTGGCTGGTAATCCTGAACAGATACAAATCATGTACGGGCTTGGCGGTGAGAGACGACTGTCAGAGTTCGAATTGCCCTGGCTGAATGGCTACGAAGGCTCGCGCCCTGTGCGCATCGGCAACGGTGCAGCGACGCAGATGCAACTGGACGTCTATGGCGAAGTCGCTGACGCCATGATTCAGGCTATCAGAGGTGGTTTGCCGCGTCCGCCGCGCAGCATCGCGATTTCTCGCGTGATCATGCCGTTTCTGGAAAAAGTCTGGCATATGCCGGACAAGGGAATCTGGGAAATTCGCTCCGAGCCGCGCCATTTTACTCATTCCAAGGTCATGACCTGGGTCGCCTTCGACCGCAATTCGACGTTGCTTGCGGAGTCGGCGCAAACCGAAAAGGAGCGGGCGCTGGCGGTTCACTACCGCAAGGTCGCGGACGACATCCACGCGGATGTCTGCCTCAATGGTTATGACCCGGACATTGGCAGCTTTACGCAGACCTATGGTTCTCCTGCACTGGATGCCAGCCTGTTGCAGATTGCGCTGACCGGTTTCTTGCCGGTTGATGATCCGCGAGTGATCGGCACGGTTGCGGCCATCGAGAAGCACCTCATTCAGGACGGTCTGCTGTTGCGTTACGACACTGAGCGCAGTGTGGATGGCGTATCCGGTCACGAAGGAACGTTTCTGGTGTGCTCGTTCTGGCTGGCGGATGTCTATGTGCTCATGGGCCGTGAGGAAGAGGCGGCGGCGTTATTTGATCGTCTGTGTGGGTTGTGCAACGACCTGGGTTTGCTCGCCGAGCAATACGATCCCAAGGAAAAGCGCATGCTGGGCAACTTCCCTCAGGCGTTCAGCCATATTGGCATTATCAACACCGCCCTCAACCTGCACAGGGTGGTCTGCCCGGTTAAATCACGCGCTGCCAATGAGTCTGCTGCCCTTTAGCTTAATGGGCGCGCCGGAAGGTGAAGTTTATTCGCTGCTCCCCCAGCAATGGGTGATGGCCGGGCTTGATCGGCAGGACACCGTGAAAGCGCAAACGGTCTTCACCGCCCCAGACCACGACATCACCATGCAACAGCGCTACGCGTTGGGTTTTGTCATTGCGCTGATGGCCACCAAAAAGAAAGATCGCAGGTAGCCCGAGGGAAACTGAGACCACCGGCCACTCGTAGTGCTTTTCGTCCTTGTCTTGATGCAGGGACATTTTTGCGCCGGGTATGTACTGGTTGATCAGGCAGGCGTCGGGAACAAAATCCGCAAAGCCGCAGGCTCCGGCCGCGCGTTGCGCCAGCGCCATGAATGCCGAGGGTATATCGGGCCATGGCAGTTGGGTCTGCGGATCGATCGGGGTATAGCGGTAGCCGCCACGGTCAGTCATCCAGCCAAAACTGCCGCAACTGCTCAGGGCTGCCGACATGGTGAAGCCGCCCGGCGTCACCATGTGCCGGAAGGGGGCTTTGCTGAGCGTGTCTTCCAGTGCGGGCAGCAAACGCTCAATTTCCGCGAGCGCAAAGCCGCGCAGTACCCAGGAGCAGGGGCCGATCTGCTCCATGGCGGTACTTTGCGGGGGCTCTTCGGCGAAAAGGTCGAAGGTGATTGGCGTTGTGCTTTGCCGTTTCATGAGGTTATGGAGTCCTCAATGCTGAGAGCTGCCTGAAATTGGAATGTCATTTTCAGGACGAGCTTGATGTTGGCCTGCAAATGCAGTTCCGGTGGGAGCGAATTCATTCGCGAAGAGGTCAGTAAATTCACAGTTTGTGTGTTGCCTGAAATGCCGCCTTCCCGAATGAATTCGGTCCCAAAGGTTTTGTGTCGCCCATCAGGTTGTGGTCAAACACCGAATGCCGCGCAGCCTATGACAAGGGTTTCCGAAAAATGGTATTACAGCGCTTTACTGACCTTCACTTCGCTAATCACATCGCCGCTTTCACCGTGCATTTTTTCCAGCGCGCTTCTTGCCTCTTCAACGGAGGCAGACTGTAACTGGGCGAATTCGAAGCGGCGTTCGCCGTTGAGTTTGTAGCTGACAGCGTATTTGGTGGTTCTCGGGGCAGGCGTGTTCACGTTGGCTCCTGATTTTTGGGTGTTGATCAGCTCAGTCGAGACGTCGAACGACGGACTATTTTGATCGAATGCGTGAAATTGGTTTTGCGCCCGCCGTTGGTATCCATCTTGCGACCGGCAGTATCAATGGTGATGTTCCAGAAGCCGGTGCTCGGAACAGCGATTTTGGCCGGGAACTTGTCGAATGCACCGCCGTGGTAAGTGTGACGTCCGCCGTTTTTGAAGGTCCGGAAGTTCGAGTCATTCATCAGGCGGATGTTGCAGAGCTGAGAACACTCAATGACGACCAGATCGTCTTCATTGAGGTGCTCACGCTGGTGTACGAATTTCATGGATGTCTCCGACGGTAAGGCTTCTTTCAAAAAATCAAAACGATAACATGGTGCAGGTCCGCATTTATCAGCGATTAAGGTTTTATTGCGGTCATCTCGCTAAAAACGACTTTATCAGGGATTTAATTCCCCTCAGGCTTGTCGTAGCACCTTTACCGGGAGGATTGTATGAAATTGGCTGTCGTGATTTTGGCTCTGGCGATGACTGGCTGCGCCACCGTCGAAGATATCGAACATACCCCAGCGACCATGAACGTGATGTCTGGCAAAACTCCGAAAGAATACACCGACTGCTTCGTTGGCAAGATCGCCAACAGCCGCAAGCCGCCTCTGATCGAACCTCATCATGACGGCTTGCGGGTGATCGTTGCGCAGAAATTCAGCAAAGATCCTGCAGCGATTCTGGACATTGAAAACCGGTCAGGCGGCAGCACGATCAAGGTTTATGAGCGGCTGTCCAATATGCCGATCCGGCCCAAGGACGTACAACATGCTGCGACGTTCTGTATTTCGGGCTAAGACGCTTTACTTGCACACGACCAGTACGCTGCGGTTCTTGTAGTTGCCCACATCGACCCCAAGAGTCTTTTCACTTTCGGGGGGCCGTGGCGTGCCATCGGTACCGACGATCTCGTAGCCAGTCCCTGCGCAGGAAGCATCTGCTTTTTCGTAGCAACTGGCCCAAGACATCGCTTCGCCCGAGCAGTCGATGTTCAAGCCCTGTTTGCCGTTCTTCAAGTAGGTGTTGGAGGCGGTTGCACAGCCAGTAAGGCCCAGTACAGCAATAATGGACAAAACTCTGATCATGTCTTTGTACTTCTTCAGGAAAGGCGGGGGGAGTAGGTTCAAGGGTTTGATGCTATGACAGATACAGAGAGCCATCGTTCCGACATCATTCGATATGCTTCGATCAGGGTTTGTTTCCGGTGCGTCGACGTGAAGCTTTTGGCTGGTCCTGTAAGACCGCGGCTACTTCAACGGCGGCCTCTTCGCTGGCGAATGGGCCCGCGATGGCTTCATCTTCGGCCGAGCAGGCCCACCACTGGCCATCCTGAAGCTTTTTGATCAGGTAACCGTTTATGTTTTTTACTGATGACATTGCAGCGGTCTCGTGGGTGGCTATGCAGTTGCGCATCATAAAGCGTCAGTTGGGTGGCTGTCTCCTGCGCTTTGCGTTGACATAAATCCTACAAGTTAAACCGTGTTCGGCTACGCTTTCGTGAGCTTTGGATGCTTGCTGAAATCACCGTCTCTGTTGATCAAAACAGAGTATTTGCGTTGGCAGGAAGTGAATCCGGCGGGTGTGAAAGCGGGTGCTCAAAGGCGCTTTGATGTTCTTTAAATCTGAAATCGAGCGGAACTATCTGCTCGAGGATTCCTCTACCATGGCATTGAAAGGCCAGAGGCGGACCATTGTAAGGTGATCGCCGCCTGATTAGACTGCGCCGCTAACGCCAACAGCCCTTATAAAGGACTTTTATGATCAAGAAATGCTTGTTCCCCGCAGCCGGTTACGGCACTCGCTTTTTGCCAGCGACCAAAGCCATGCCCAAAGAGATGCTGCCAGTGGTCAACAAGCCGCTGATCCAATACGGCGTGGAAGAAGCTCTTGCTGCAGGCCTTAATGAAATTTCCATCGTCACCGGTCGTGGCAAGCGCGCGCTGGAAGACCATTTCGACATCAGCTACGAGCTGGAAACCCAGATCAAGGGCACCGACAAGGAAAAATACCTGGTTGGCATTCGTAAACTGATCGACGAGTGCAGCTTTTCCTACACTCGCCAGACCGAAATGAAGGGTCTGGGCCACGCAATCCTCAGCGGTCGTCCACTGATCGGTAATGAGGCATTTGCTGTCGTGCTGGCTGACGACTTGTGCGTCAATCTTGAAGGTGAAGGCGTGCTGGCGCAGATGGTCAAACTGCACAAGCACTATGGCTGCTCGATTGTTGCAATCCAGGAAGTGCCTGCCAACGAAACGCACAAATATGGCGTTATCGCGGGTGAAGAAATCAAGCCGGGCCTGTTCCGTGTCACTGACATGGTCGAAAAGCCGAAGCCTGAAGATGCGCCTTCCAACCTGGCGATCATTGGTCGTTACATTTTGACGCCGGACATCTTCGCAAAGATCGAAGCGACCGAGCCAGGCAAAGGCGGCGAAATCCAGATCACCGACGCTTTGATGAAGCAGGCGGCAGAAGGCAACGTCCTTGCTTACAAATTCAAAGGCACTCGTTTCGACTGCGGCGGCGCTGAAGGGTACATCGAAGCAACCAACTTCTGCTTCGAGCACTTCTACAAGAAAGGCAGTTAAGCAACCGGGAATTCCTCAGGTTTGCTTGCTGGACAAAGCCACCTTCGGGTGGCTTTGTCGTTTCTGACTGATATGCTGTAGCTCTGTTTAGGAGATTTGCATGGCTTACGACTTCGACCTTTTTGTCATCGGTGCCGGATCTGGCGGTGTGCGCGCCGGGCGTTTTGCTGCTGGTTTTGGTGCGCGCGTGGCAGTCGCCGAGAGCCGCTATCTGGGCGGCACTTGCGTCAACGTAGGCTGCGTGCCGAAAAAACTGTTGGTTTATGGTGCGCATTACGCTGAAGATTTCGAACAGGCAAAAAGCTTTGGCTGGACGACCGGAGAGCCGGGCTTCGATTGGCAAACGCTGATTGCCAACAAGGATCGCCAGATCCAGCACCTCAACGGCATTTATCGCAACCTGCTGGTCAACAGCGGAGTGACGCTGCTTGAAGGGCATGCCACGCTCAAAGGTCCCCACGAGGTTGAAGTCAACGGTCAGAGCTACACCGCTGAACATATTCTGATTGCTGTCGGCGGCTGGCCGCAGGTGCCGGATATTCCCGGTCGCGAGCACGCCATTACCTCCAACGAGGCGTTTCATCTCAATCAGCTTCCGAAACGTATTGTGGTTGTCGGTGGCGGTTACATCGCGGTCGAGTTCGCTTCGATTTTCCACGGCCTTGGCGCTGACACCACGCTGATGTATCGCGGGGAAATGTTCCTGCGCGGTTTTGATGGCAGCGTGCGCACTCATTTGCACGAGGAGCTGACCAAGCGCGGCATGGATGTGCGATTCAATGCGGACATCGAGCGCATCGAAAAGCAGGCTGATGGCAGTCTTCAGCTACTCCTCAAGAATGGTGAGCAGGTGAACACCGACTGCGTGTTCTATGCTACCGGGCGTCGTCCGATGCTCGATAATCTCGGGCTGGAGCACGTCAACGTCAAGCTGGACGAAAAAGGCTTTGTCGAGGTTGATGAGAATTACCAAAGCAGCGAACCGTCGATTCTGGCCATCGGCGATGTCATCGGTCGTGTGCAACTGACACCGGTGGCGCTGGCTGAGGGCATGGCTGTAGCGCGACGTTTGTTCAAGCCTGAAGATTACCGGGCGGTTGAATACACGCATATTCCAACCGCTGTTTTCAGTCTGCCCAACATTGGCACCGTCGGCCTTACGGAAGAAGATGCCCGCAAGGCAGGCCATGAGGTGCGGATCTTTGAAAGCAGCTTCCGCCCCATGAAGCTGACGCTGACCGAAAATCAGGAGCGGACGCTGATGAAACTGGTGGTCGATGCCAAAACAGACAAGGTGCTGGGTTGCCATATGGTCGGTCCGGAGGCAGGTGAAATCATTCAGGGATTGGCTATTGCCCTGAAAGCTGGTGCCACCAAGCGCCAGTTTGACGACACGATTGGCGTGCACCCGACACTGGCTGAAGAGTTCGTCACCATGCGCTCACCGGTGGACCGTTAAGCGTTGGCTGCATAAATGATGTATGCCCGGGATTCAGGATGAAGGCCGGGCTGATTCAACTTTCCAGGAAGGACACCCGCAATGAGCAGTCAATTTATTTGGGCGGCGATGCCATTGAATTTCGACGAGCAAGATATAGGTTCTATGCGCAACATTGATGCGTTGCTTGAGAGTGAGCGGCAGTTTCGCAGCCTGGCTGACAACATGAGTCAGTTAGCATGGACAGCGGACTCTGCCGGAAATATCTATTGGTACAACGAGCGCTGGTATACCTATACCGGGGCCTCTCTCGAGGCCATGCGCGCATTGGGTTGGCGTTCGGTGCATCATCCGGAGCACGTCGCCCGGGTGACGGCGCGGCTCACGCACTGTTTCGCGACCGGCTCGATCTGGGAGGACACGTTCCCGTTGCGCAGCAAGAGCGGTGCATACAGCTGGTTCCTGGCGCGTGCCTTGCCGATTCGCGATGAGCACGGACACATAACCCACTGGCTCGGGACTCACACCGATATCACTGCCCAGGTCAATGCTGAAGAAGCGCTCCGTGAGCTCAATGAAAGCCTTGAGTTGCGAGTGGCCGAACGTACCCGCGAACTGGCTAGTACAAATGAATTGCTGCAGATCGAAATGGCCGAGCGTGAGCAGGCTGAAGAGGCGTTGCGGCACGCGCAGAAAATGGACGCCATTGGGCAGCTCACCGGTGGTATCGCCCATGACTTCAACAACATGCTTACCGGCGTACTGGGTGCGCTGGATCTGATGCAGCGGCGCATCGCGGCTGGCCGTAGCAATGAAATCGATCGCTACATCACGGCCGCCATGACCTCTGCCAATCGTGCTGCCGCCCTGACTCATCGGCTGCTGGCTTTTGCTCGTAGGCAATCGCTGAACAATAGCGCTGTCGATGTGAATCAGATGGTGACGTCGATGCAGGAACTGTTGGCGCGAACCATCGGCGAAAGCATCGAGTTGCGTATCGAACTGAACGATGGCCTGCAACTGACCAGTACGGATGAGCACCAGCTGGAAAACGCATTGCTCAATCTGGTCATCAATGCCCGGGATGCGATGCCTGATGGCGGGCAGCTGACCGTGTCCAGCGAGCACGTCAGTGTTGAGGGTCGATCGAGCGAGATTTCAGCGGGTGAGTATGTTCGTCTGAGTGTCCGTGATACTGGTTCAGGTATGTCTGACGATGTTCTGGGCCGGGCTTTTGACCCTTTCTTCACGACTAAACCGATTGGGCAGGGCACAGGGCTGGGGTTGTCAATGGTCTACGGTTTTATCAAGCAGACTGGAGGTCACGTTGTGATCGACAGCGCTGAGGGGCAGGGTACGGCTGTGCAGCTTTACTTGCCTTGCCACCACGATGTTAGTGAGCGCAGTCCGGTCGTCATTGATGGGCCGCAAGCGCCGCGCGCAGTCAATGGTGAGTGCGTGCTGGTGGTTGAAGATGAAGAGCCGGTTCGGATGCTGATGGTCGATGTGTTGCAGGAGCTGGGATATTCGACTCTGGAAGCGGCTGACAGCAAGGCCGCATTATCTTACTTGCAGAGCTCGAAGCGCGTTGACTTACTGGTCAGTGATGTGGGGCTGCCGGGGCTGAACGGGCGTCAGCTGGCTGAAATAGCCCGGCAATACAGGCCCGGGCTGCGCGTCCTGTTCGTGACCGGCTATGCACCTGAAGCTCAGGTCCGTGGAGACTTTCTCGGGAGCGGAATGGACATGATGACCAAGCCCTTTACTGTCGATGAGCTGGGATTGCGCGTGCGAACCATGCTTGAGCAGCGTGATCAAGCCTGATCATTTTGCGTTTTTTGAAGGTGTTGGCTTGGTCTTCGCCTGAGTGGTGGCTCGCAGGTTTTCAAGGGCCAGTTCGGTCTTGATCAGTATCAGTTCCACTACTCGGTTCTGCTGCAATTGGTCAGTCAGTTGCTGGCGAGTGTCCGCACTTTCCTGCTGTGCAGCGCGGGCACGCTCTTCCAGCAGGGCGCAGCGGGTTTCCAATTGTTGGAGCTGCTCTATGGCGTCTGCTGCTTGAGCCGCTTTTTTGTCCAATTGATCATTCTGACTGTTCAGTTCACGCTGGACGCTGCGGTTTTCTGCCAGCAGGCGCTCGTTGTCACGAGTGAGTCGGGTGATTTCTTCCTGATGCTGCGTGGCGATCTTCTTCGCCTGACGCAGCTCTGCTTCCTGCTCGTCGTTACGCCGCAGCGATAGCTCGCGCTGCTCTTTCGCAGATTCGCGGGCGTCCAGGTTTTTCTCTTCCAGTGAGCGGATTTGTTCATCTTTTTCAGCCAGGCGCGTCGCCGCATCCTGATTGATCTGAGTCAGCCGGGCGTTGTGGGTCTGCTCGATCTGCAGTCGTTCGCGAGTTGCGAGAAGGGTGGCGGCTTGCTCCTTGAGTTGTTCTGTCTTGCGTTCCAGTCGCGTGGTGGTTTCTGCAAGTTGATTCTGGGTCTTCAGTAATTCTTCCTGTTGCAACTGGCAGGTTGCGTCAAAGCGCGACCGGGCGTCGTCTATGGTTTCTTGTGCCTGACCTTGCAGGCGATGGGCAAGGCGGGTAACCAGCTCGGTCAGCTCGTCGCTAATATCAGCCGGGGTTGTACCTGCCCGGTCAGCTGCGTCCAGCTCTCTTAAATGGCGATGAATCGTTGTTTTAGAGCCCGTGTTGCCCATTTCAATACGTACTGAATCGATGCTCGGGTGCTCGCCGCGGGCCATCAATGCCAGTCGTGCTGTTTGTACCAATGCTTTGCTTACGCCGCCCCGAGCCATTTTAATCGCCTTTATTTCATACTGTGGTATGTACCCTGTAATTACATACTAAATTTGAATTTATATCGAGGGGCGTTTTGTCTGTCGTAAAAGGGCACGGGCCCCGCGAGGCCGCGAAGGTGTCCTGCCTGAGACACCGCCATCGCGGACTCGCGGTGCTCGTGCGCTCCTACAGATCCAATGTTGGCGGTGCGATAGCGCGGCGTCTGAACGACGCGTGCGTTCCTACAGGTTCAGTGTTTTTCGGATGAAGGCACAACGCCTGGATTTACGTGCATACCATTTCCTTCTATTAATGAGCTGCCGTTATAGAGAAAACCAATCGACTACATCAGGTTTGCCAATGAGCCTGCATAGGTCATTATGCGTAAGCTCTGTTCCATCGAATTAACAACCCCCTAGGAGAACCACCGATGCCTATCATCAACAGCCAGGTAAAACCGTTCAAAGCCACTGCATTCCAGAACGGCTCTTTCGTAGACGTGTCTGAAGCTGACTTCAAAGGCAAATGGTCTGTCGTCTTCTTTTACCCAGCAGACTTCACCTTCGTATGCCCAACCGAACTGGAAGACCTTGCTGACAACTACGCTGACTTCAAAAAGCTCGGCGTTGAAATCTACGGCGTGTCGACTGACACCCACTTTGCCCACGCTGCATGGCACAACACTTCGCCAGCCATTGGCAAAATCCAGTACCCGTTGATCGGTGACCCGACCCACATCCTGTCCCGTAACTTCGACGTACTGATCGAAGAAGCTGGCCTGGCTGACCGCGGTACTTTCGTGATCAACCCTGAAGGTCAGATCAAAATCGTTGAGCTGAACGATGGTGGTGTTGGTCGTGACGCGTCCGAGCTGCTGCGCAAAGTAAAAGCTGCCCAATACGTCGCTGCTCACCCAGGTGAAGTCTGCCCGGCTAAATGGAAAGAAGGCGAAGCCACTCTGGCTCCATCTTTGGACCTGGTCGGCAAGATCTAAGCCGCATGCATCGGCTGGGGGCGCTGAGCTCTTGAGCAAGTAAACCGCATCGCCCCTAAAAAACGCCCGGGCGACCATCGCCTGGGCGTTGTTTTTTCTACTACAGCAAAAAGGAATCGCCCGCATGTTGGACGCCAATCTTAAAGCCCAGCTGAAATCCTACCTGGAACGGCTTACCCGTCCGGTGGAGATCGTCGCGTCCCTCGATGACGGCGCGAAATCCCAGGAAATGCTGGCGTTGCTCAACGACGTGATCAGCGTCTCGAAAGACATTACGCTCAACGACAGCGGCACCGACGCGCGTACTCCGTCGTTCTCGCTCAATAGCCCGGGACAAGACATCAGCCTGCGTTTCGCCGGTATCCCGATGGGCCACGAATTTACCTCGCTGGTATTGGCGCTGTTGCAGGTAGGCGGCTATCCATCCAAGGCCAGTGCGGACACTATCGAGCAAATTCGCGCTCTTGAAGGCGATTTCACGTTCGAAACCTATTTCTCCCAGTCTTGCCAGAACTGCCCGGATGTCGTCCAGGCACTTAATCTGATGGCTGTGCTCAACCCTAATATCAAGCACGTCGCTATCGATGGCGCGCTGTTCCAGGACGAAGTCACTGATCGCCACATCATGTCGGTGCCAAGCATCTACCTGAACGGCGAGCTGTTCGGTCAGGGCCGTATGGGCCTGGAAGAAATTCTGGCCAAGATCGACACCGGTGCCGGTGATCGTCAGGCACAGAAGCTCAACAGCAAAGATGCTTTCGACGTGTTGGTCGTTGGCGGTGGCCCGGCCGGTTCTGCAGCGGCTGTCTATGCAGCCCGTAAAGGTATTCGTACCGGCGTGGCGGCGGAGCGTTTCGGTGGTCAAGTGCTCGACACCATGGCGATCGAGAACTTCATTTCCGTGCAACACACTGAAGGTCCAAAGCTCGCCGTTGCTCTAGAAGAGCACGTCAAGCAATACGAAGTAGACATCATGAACCTGCAGCGTGCTGACCAGTTGATTGCTGGTAAAGACGGCGCATTGCATGAAGTGAAGTTTGCAAGCGGTGCAAGCCTCAAGGCCAAGACCTTGATCCTTGCTACTGGCGCACGCTGGAGGGAGATGAACGTTCCTGGCGAACAGCAATATCGCAACAAGGGTGTTGCTTACTGCCCGCACTGCGACGGTCCACTGTTCAAAGGCAAGCGCGTCGCGGTCATCGGCGGCGGTAACTCGGGCGTTGAAGCGGCCATCGACCTCGCGGGTATCGTGGCGCACGTCACACTGCTGGAGTTTGATGTGCAGTTGCGTGCTGACGCGGTGTTGCAACGCAAGCTGACCAGCTTGCCGAACGTTACGGTCATCACCAATGCCCAGACCACTGAAGTCACTGGTGACGAGCAGAAGGTCAACGGCTTGCGTTACAAGAACCGTGTGAATGGTGAAGAAGTCACGGTGGAGCTGGAAGGTATCTTCGTGCAGATTGGTCTGCTGCCTAACACCGATTGGCTCAAAGGCAGTATCGAGCTGTCGCCACGCGGGGAAATCGTTGTGGATTCACGTGGCGAAACGTCCATTCCCGGGATCTTCGCTGCAGGTGACGTCACTACCACGCCTTACAAGCAGATCATCATTGCTTTGGGGGAGGGCGCCAAAGCCTCGCTCAGCGCTTTTGATCACTTGATCCGGACCTCCGCACCGGCCTAAGCAAATCTTCAGGCGATAAAAAAGGGCCTCATGAATATTCATGAGGCCCTTTTTGCTTTTAGCTTACAGCGGTGTTGGCTGGATGATTTCTACCCAGTAGCCATCCGGGTCCTTGATGAACGCCAGGCTGTTCATACGGCCGTCAGCCAAGCGCTTCTGGAAGTCCACGCCCAGTGCTTCAAAACGTTCGCAGGCAACATGCACGTCCGGCACGGAAATGCAGATGTGACCGAAGCCGCGAGGATCGGCGTTGCCGTTGTGGTAGGCGAACGCCGGGTCTTTTTCGGTGCCATGGTTGTGCGTCAGCTCGAGGATGCCCGGGATCGATTTCATCCATACGTTGCGGGCGGCGTCGTCTGCCGGAATCTGGCTTTTGTCCACCAGCGCCAGGAAGTACAGGCTGAATTCGGCTTCGGCAAAATCGCGTTTTTCAACCAGACTGAAACCCAGCACCCGGGTGTAGAAGTCCAGTGAAGCGGTGATGTCCTTGACCCTCAGCATGGTGTGATTGAACACGAATTGCCGGGTCGCAGCTTCCGGCTCTGCGGTCACGCCAGGGAAGGTATTAAGGTCTTGCAGGCTCATGGATATCTCCGGTTGAGGTCTTCTGTGCAGACCCTGTGAAAACTACTGCGCTCGGCAATACTGCGTTAAAAACAGGCGAAAAATGCTCATTTAGAACACCTAGACTCCGCTTTTTCACCTGTTTTTGCCTTGTCTTGCCGTCGCTCGCTACGTTTTCAAAGGGCCTGCGTATGCACAAATGATACGGGCCACCCGCGTCGAAGCCAAACCTGTGTGGCAAATGAAGTGCGCCGGGCCTTGTTACTGAGGAGCCGGGCGGGCAGACTTCATCGTTTATGCACTCGGTAATGGCTTTTATGGACTTCGGTGACGCCGCTCATGATTGACCCGCGATACAGATATTCATTCATTGGTTTTTGCCTGGTACTGATTGCTGGTGCCGCTCATGCGAGTGACGCGGTGATCCTATGGCCCAGCGGATGGGAGGTCGAAGACCTTAGCGCAGGGCAGTCCGATTCAGTTCAGCCTTCACTACAGTCCCGGCAGCGGGCTGCCAAAAATGATCAGGCAGGCAATCCAGTGATGGTGATGGAACTTACGCAGTCGCGTCTGGCGTCAGGTCACCAGGTCAATGTAGAGGGCGTATTGCTGGAGATGCGCAAGGCCGTGCAGGTCAATTTTGCCCGCAGCGGTTTCCAGAGTGTGTGTACCCGAGTGCGTGCCACGGAGCTGAGCAAAATTCCGGCAGTTGAGACGACGTGTACGATTACCCAGAACGGAGTGCACGTCATGACCCAGACGCTGGTAGCAGCGGCGACAGCCAATACCGCGTGGTCGCTGTCTTACGCCGGTTCTGCGGCCGGCTACGCGGAGACGAAGGACGAGGCCTTACAGATCCGCAGCACGCTGCGCCTGGACGGTGCGCAATGATCGCGGAACACGAATTTCAGGCAAAAAGAAGCCCGCCGAAGCGGGCATTGGGGCGCTAATCCTTTAGCAGCCTCTATCTTGGGATAGTGCCTGTGAAAAAATCGTGAATCTCGTGAGAAAAATCTGGAACGCTCGTACTTATAAATATCGGAATAGTCTGACAAGTTCGTATGATAAAACTCGTCGTTATTAGCAATGATTGACGATTCCCTTTAGCGGTTATGGCTCAATCATTATTGGTGATACCTGGGGTATATAAATAGATATCGCTGCCCGAGGCATTAACTGTAGTGGATGTCGTGACCGCGGCGAGGGTGGTCGAACTTTATTGAACGATATTGAACCGCGGTCCGGTATGAAGAAAGCGGTTAATGCGGAAGAATTATATCTGACGCCAGAGAGTTGTCACTCCGATAAAAAAGCCCTGCTGTGCAGGGCTTTTTTATGCAACGAACTTGATTAAGCACGAAGCCATGAGTCGACGGTATCTACGCCGTATTGCTCTTTCCAGGATTTCAGACCGCGGTGGTTACCACCTTTGGTCTCGATCAGTTCGCCGGTATGCGGGTTCTGATAAACCTTTACGACGCGTGCGCGACGGCGCTTTGGCCCTGCGGCTGCCGGCAGGGACGAAGAGCCTTTAGGGTCGAGGATCGTGATGATATCGCGTAGCCCCTTGTCGTAGGTGCTCATCAAAGCCTGGAGCTTCTGTTCGAACTCGATCTCCTTCTTCAGGCCCGCATCATTCTTCAAGGACTCCAACTGAGCCAGCTGTTCCTGAAGGGCTTTTTCTGCTGCGCGAAACTCTGCAAGTCTGGACAAATAACATACTCCAACGGTGAGTGGCTGTTACCAGCGTCACAAAACGATATGACAAGAACTAGGGCTCACACGCGTATTCGATCCTCCGTTGGGGAATCCAAAGCGCGTTTTTGTCCTGATGAAAATGGGAGCTTCCTGTCGCTTTCGTTTTGATGAAAAAAGGTAGTTGTAATCTGTAGCGGGTAAATCATGCACTTTTTTTTTGACTTAGAAAATAGTTTTGATGCGATTAACCAGGCGCATGGATGATTACAGTTGGTCGCGACGCTACTCATGTTGTCTTATCTGATGAAGTCGGCTGTAAGTTATTTCTGATATTAGACGGCCACAGAAATAGACCGGCTTTATCGTCAAAACGGGTCTCGAGGCGACAGTTTCTGCTATAGCCCCTGCTGCAGCGCGGGGTCGTCGGGGTTCTGCTGTTCAAGCCCGGCTTGCAGTACCTGAACGTTTTGCAATTGTCCGGTTTCCTTCCAGTATCGAATCAATAAAATCCGTGCCTTGCGGTTGGCTGGCTGACGCTGGAGGATTTCAGCCAATTGTTTCTGTGCTGCCTCTACCTGTTCCAGGTCGTGAAGCGCCACGGCCAGATCGTAGCGATAGTCGGTGTTGTCAGGTTCCAGCTCAACAGCCTTGGCCAGTGCCAGCAAGGCGTATTCGGTTTGGTCATGCACCAGCAGCCACATACCCAACGCGTGCTGAAGCCTTGAGGAATGGGGGTGTTGCGCAAGAAGTTGTGCCAGCAACTGACGTGCTCGCTCGGCTTGCCCTTGCTGGTCGAGTTGATCGAGGTAGGCAATGGCCACATCCAGATTTTTCGGCTCGGCGTCCATTGCGGCCTTCAACACTGAGAGCGCAGTAGTCTTTTCACCGCTGTGTGTCAGTAAACGAGCCAGTTGCAGTTGGTTCGTGCCCGTGGCGGGCTGCGCTTTGAGGCTGGCCGTGCAGAGGTCGACGCTGTGTTGCAAGGCTGCGAAGTACAGGCCGAGTTCGTCGGGAGACAAGTCGAGCAGGGCCATGGTCGCAGCCAGACGAACCGCTGCCTCGGGGTCTTCAAGCAATGGCCCCAGCAAGATACTGCGCTTGCCGTCGGGGAGCATTTTTGTGGTGACTTCAATCGCTGCCTGACGGATGAGGACTGAGTCGCTCTGCAGGGCGGCATCCAGCAGTTTAAGTGCCTGGGGGCTCGGGTAGTTGGCGAGTTCGGCCAGCAGGCTGGCGCGACGAATGTCGGAGAGGTCGTTGCGTGCAAGGTGTTGGTAGAGGACCCTTGCAGCGCCAGGTTTTCCGTTATGCGCCAGTTCCAGGGCTTCGCCGTAAGTCTGGCTGAGCACCGCGGGAGCAGGCGGGACGGACCATTGGCGTGTCAGGTAAACGACGCCGATCAACGCGATCAGGATTAACCCGGCGATTAGTGCTATGCGGCGGCGGGCCGATGTTTTTGAAAAAAAGCCTCGAACAGGCATGAGAATACCGATATCCATTTCTTTACGGCTTGCAGCTTCGTGGAGGGATGGCTTGGTGTCAAACGGTGTATGTTGAGTGATGGGTATCGATAGCTCTCCATTATGTGTACATATCCGTTATCGCAGTCACGGCAGCTATTGGTTGCGCTTTTACAGCGCGTCACTTTTGAGAAGCGCAAAAGTAACCAAAACGCTCTTACCCCACCACTGGGTGCCTCGCTGTCGCTCGGCATACCCGTAATCCGACATTGCTGCGTGGGGCCGCCGCCACCGGCCATCCATGGCCTGAGGCGGCTAA
>NZ_JAGTPI010000052.1:0-43822 GCF_021147825.1 Pseudomonas quasicaspiana | reverse complement strand
TGAAGGCGGCATCGAATTTTCTGTATTTCTTGGTCATGGTGACTCCTCAATGGATATAGTTTCCCCTATTGAAGTGTCCGGGGTCATTAGACCAGCTCAGATGTACCGGCCCCTTCGCGAATGAATTCGCTCCCACTGAAACCGCGTTTCCAGGCCAGGATGAAAATCTGACGTGAACGCAGCGCGACCCTCAGCCCTGCTTCGGATCCGCCGGCGTACCCGGTCTCGGCTGCTCACCCTGTTCATTCATCTGCTTGTTCTTCTCGCCAATCTTCCCGGCATTTTCCGGTTTGTGGTCGAGGTCTTCGCGGTTTGATTCCTGATCTTTGTTTTGCTCGGTCATCACGGCATCTCTTGTTGTCTGTGGGCTGGTTTGTGGTCGTTAGAGATTGGGCAACACAGCACGCGCAAGATTCGCAATATTTTCCGGATTGATCGCATCTGATCCAGACCGTTGAGCGTTAATATCAGCACCCCCGCAGGCGCTTACGGGGAAATACATATCGCAACGAATCAGGTGAGTGGGGCAGCAGGGATGAAGAACTGGAACGCTATCAGGGTTTTATGGGGTGCAGTAGTACTGGCCTCGTCCTCTGCCGTGCATGCCTATACGGTGAATGAGTGCACCGAAAACTGGTACCCACTGGCAAAGCCTGGCGAGCGGAGTTATGAGCAGCATCCCGAGAAGAAAGGAATTTGCGTCGAACAGGAAATTACCGTGAAAGGCCGCCAATTGGTTGAGATTGGTGGCAAAGGGTACTTCATGACTGATTCAAAGAGAGAAAGCACGGCGTGCCCGCGCTCTGGTGATGGTGTGGGCATACCCATCCCCGCATGCATACTCCCATCAAAGATGCAGCGCAATGTGGTGCGTGAAGAGCGGGGCTATCATCTGATGACGCCCCATGGCGCCGACTTGCGACGTTTGGGCGAGTCCTGGTATTCAACTGATGGCCGTACGGTGTTTCTCACTCCTACCCCTATTGAAGGTGCGGACCCTGAAACTTTCCAGGCATTTGATACGTCGGGCGCTGATGAACACGATGATTGGGCAAAGGATCGCAACCACATTTATCACGATGACAAGCCGATGCCGGACATGGCCGTGGGTGAGATGCAGTTCATAGGGCCCTTTGTGATTAATGCTGGCCGTGTATTCGAGGTCGTTCTTAGTAGCGTGAAAGAGAGACCCGATGTCCTGCCGACGCTGACGATGCTTGCTCCCCAAAATTTAAACCATCTGAGTCTGGTCAGCGATGGGCGTCGTCTCTACCTGAGAGGAAAGGCTGTGAACAGCCTTAATGAACTCGATGGCTATTATGCACCTGACATCAAAACCTTATCTCCAACCTGTCCGGTAGCGGGTCATCCTGAACTTCGCTGCAAGGCGAATCATCCTCAGGTTTTCGATAACGGCCCAGAGTCACGCCTCGCCCTTGCAGGGAAGGATGTGCTGTATTTTCGTGGCGTGAACGATGTGAAGCGCATCTCGAATGTGCCCGACCTGGTGTTCTTCAGGCCGGATAATACGCCGTATGTTCTTGGGATCAGTGGGCAGCGCTTGTACACCATAAGCGGTCCTGGCACCTCACCGGTTGCCGGTTCATCCTTTCGTGGACACATCAGCGGTCCGATAGCCGGAGCGCTGGTCGACGAGGAAGGCTTTATCACCTCGTTCCCGCAGTCGAATATCAAAAAGTGCTCTGCAAATTCTCGCGTTCTAGCCTGGCCGAAGGCGGGCGATTCGAGTCGTCTCGGCGCACTGCGACAACTGGCTGAGACAGAAACACCCAAAGGCTTTGCAGTGGCGCTGGAAAACGAGCGCTACCGCTATCTGTTTGTCAGCCGCGAGAAACGTAGCGCTGGCGATACCGTGATAGATCGCAGCGATGGCCGACGCGTGCTTGCTGATTGTCGGCAGGACCAGGCGGGGTTCTAACCTCGCCGTCGCGCAGTAAACACAGTTTGTGTAGGAGCGCACGAGCGCCGCGAGGCCGCGATAGCGGTGTATCAGACAGACCGCCATCGCTGGCCTCGTAACCTCGGTGAGCTCCTGCAGAAAAGTGTTTCAAATCAGATTGATGTGTTTTTTGACAGGCGCTTATCGAGGTTACGAGAGCCAGCGATGACAGCTTCTTGTCACAGAAATACCGATTCGCCTGCCTATTGGGACAGAGCCTTCGCGCACATCCGAAATATCCCACAACACCTCTCGCATATCCCCGACTGACTCTCGGGTCGTTAAACGGCAAAGTCCTGCGCTTTCTTTGGCCAAGGGTTTGCCATGCACGGTCAATCAGTGACGTCCGCCATTTCGCTGCCGGATGACTTCACTTGGGATAAGCCTGTCGGTCTCCTGCTGGATGCCATTCAGGTCAAAAACCTCCTGCGCAGCCTGTATGAGTGGTCGCCGGCCCCGGAAGCTCAGGTGCTTTACAACGGCACTCGCTGGGCGAGCATCAGTCAGCTTTCCCCTTGTCTCGTTCGCATACGTGATGATCAGAATCCGATTCTTCAGCAGTTTCTGGCCAACACTGCTGATAACTGGGGATACCTGCTTGTCAGTGACGGCTCATGGGACGAGCTACTGGCCCACGTGCGCTGGTTGACCAGCATTCGTCCTGCAGGGCATGACGATATGTATTTGCGTATTTCCTCTCCTGATGTGGCGCACGCTATTTTTGACCCGGAGCACAACCCGGGCGTTGAGGTTTTCGGACCCTGTCACACTGCATTGGTTACTCAGCATCCCGTACCGGGATGGCGGCAATACCGACGACCAGGTGAAAGACCGTCATCATGTTTAGCTGAGTCATACGCGCCCAACGACGCGCAATGGGCTGCCCTTCAAATGACCGCCTACCGCATGTCTGTCAATGAGCTCTATTCGCACATGAGCCGTTTCTTCCCGCAGTACCTGGCTGAATTATCTCCAGAGCAACGTCTTGAACGTATCCACCAGATGGTTGCATCAGCCATTGAACGCGGTTTTCGAACCCGGCGAGAAATATGGCTGTACGCCAACGTGTTCGGTTTTTTGGGCGATGAAGGGCTTCAATCCCATCCGGATATCGTGGAGCTCCTAACCAGAAAATCTGACCTGACACCCCATCAGCGTGTTGATCGAGCAGCCAATCTGGCGGCGCAGCGGAGTACCCAATGACTGACCTTCAGACCCCTCGTGGTCACTTGGCAAACCTGACGGCCAACGCGCAACACGTCGATGAACTTGACGCGGGCGGTATGTGCCCATTGATGAAACGCACCCTTCAGTTTTTGCCTCTTCGGTATGGCCTTGTAGAAAACCTTCAACCACCGAAAAGCTTCTTGGTACCGCACCATTTGCAAAGTCGACAAACCGGTATCCGCCTGCTACGCAATGGCTACTTGTACATCGTCGATGACGCCAGCGGTTACCTGCATGAATACCGCATAGAACAAGGCTCGTTGAGCAAACTTCTATGGAAAGGAGCAGAGGTCAGCGCTGATATCCGAACTCATTCGATCGGGGAACCCGAGTTGGTATTCCCTCGGCATAGCACCCTGTATGTAGCGTATTCAGAGTTTCAGTGGACGGCATACAAGTGTTCTCAGGTCATCGGTCAATTGCCTGAGCGTGAACACTTCATGCAGCGCGTCAGCCTTGAACAGGTGCAATGCGCAGATGCGGGAAAACATCTGCTGAATGAAAAGCAGGCACGCCAATGGCTGGCCGAAACCGTTGAAACCCTGCCAGCTCAAGACTTGCCTGATGGCGCAAACCCGGAGGAGAGCATTCCTTACAGTTGGGAGCATGAGGCATTGTTTCGCAGTACCTGGATTGAAGAACTGACAAGCCAGGTGAATGCGGCACACAAACATGATTTTCTGTTTCTAGTGGTTCGCGATGATATCGGCATCATGCTCGATCTGGCGACGGCGCAACTCAAATTGGCTGACTGGATCGGCCAGTGGAGCGAGCATGAAAACACTCAGCATCAATACCTGACGGGCGCTTACATCCAGGCCATGTATGAGGTGAATCAGAAGCGTCTTGAAAAGCTGGGCAGTGTTGACCCGCGCTACGAAGCACTCATTGACGACACCAACGACGCCGAGCGGGAAAAGCTTTACGAATATCTGCGTGTGAAGCGCGACTATCGCGGTCCGGCAATCTTCGGTGACGAGCAAAGCTGGCGCAATCAGGCGCAAGGCAATCCGCTGGCCAAGGCGACAGTGGAGCTACTCGACACTCTCGGACAGTCGCGCTGGGAAACCCATCGCCCGGCAATCAACGACCTTGAAGTGGATACGTGGCATGCGCTGGGTGGCAAGGAAATCGGCGAGCGGGGTATTGATCAACTGGTGCATCGTGAGGCGATGCAACGCTTCATGCTCAAGCAACAGGCATTACTGAGCCATTGGCACGGCCAACTCAAGCGTGTCCGTGCCGACCGCCTCAAGATGATTATCGAAGGTCACTTCCATCGCGCCGCGTGGTATTACGATTTCCGTCAGAGCGAGCAGATTCAGCATCGGTTGGAGCGAGAGTTCAACTGCGTGGCGGCGATCTGTGAAGATGAGGCGTCCGTTCAGAAACTGCACGATTATCTGGAGAAAAATCCGCTCGTCCAGATCCCCGGCCTCGACACCTTGAATCTTGCAGACCAGACCGATGTGCAGAAAAAGCTCGCCGAGTTGAGTAACTTCAGCATCAAGCTTAGCGACGCCCCGGCAGTGGTTCGCGACATGGATTTGCTGGCCAATCAGTTCAACAGCCTGATGCGTCAGCGGTTGCCAAACTTTGACAATCTGAATACTCAATTCACGGGTTTGAGGAGTTTGTTAGGTAATGCCTATGATCCTGCTCGACAGATGAAAATGGCACATGAATTTGATCTTATTCGAAGAGATTTTCAGAGCAGCGGATCAATCGATCCCAACAATTTTATTCGTAATATCGGTTCCGTAGCTCGGCTGCGCTTACTCAGTGCCTATGCTTCCAGTGGACTGCAGCTACGCATCGCTTCCACCTCCGAGTACGATCAATTTGATCGTGATCGCCGCTCAGCACTGACCCTTCGAGACGAGATGAAGGAACTATATAAAGAACGTCGTGAAATGCTCAGGTACAAAACTAATGATGCAGATCCTTTGGGCTCTCGTAAGCGTATCAATGAGCATATTGGTGCTCTCCAGTACCAACTGGCTCCTATTGAGGAGCGCCTGAGTCTGGCACTGACGCCGGGTGGTGGAGCAGGGAAGTTCGGGCTGGCGCTCGGCAATATGGATCCACAACTCCTGGAAGAAATGCAGCGTACTGTCAGCGACTATCGAAGGACTGGGACCTTTAAGGAGCCGATACGTGGGTTGTTGACGTCGAAGGGGGATCAGATTGCAGCGGTGCTGTTTTTGATTCAAACAATTAAATTTATTGAGGTTTACTCAAAGATCTCATCGAAAGAAGACCTCGGGTGGAGAGACCTAATTGATTTAACAGATGCAGGGATTACCATGTCATCTGCTGGTTTTGCAGCGATTCAAGGCATATCGATTAACGTGCTGCAAGCCCATATCAGCCAGAGGTACAGTGCAAGTGGCAAGCTCGATACCTTGAGTCGCTTGGGTAAGTGGTCTGCATTCACCGGTTTGGGCGCTTTTGGTTTCGGGGTGGCTGCGGCATCTGCCGATTTCGGTAAGCATACTAAACAATGGTCAAACGCATTAGCAGAAGGTGACGGCAAAAAACTTGCTGCGACCTCGTTGCAAATGAGTGGCGACATAGTATTGGTTGGGACGAATGGGTGGGCGCTTAAACACACCGCCTCTATAACCCGAAGAATCATGCGTGAGCCTGCGAAGTTGCGTGCGCTGTCTTGGGCGCAGCACAGTTCTTCGCTGGTCGGCATTGCAGCCAGAGCAAATTTGATCGGTATCGCTGCCACCGGCCTTCAGCTTTCCGGGGAGGCGTTGTACAACTACTTCAATCTCGACTCACTGAAAAAGTGGGTTAGAGGCAGTATCTGGGGGCGGGAGAATCTTGGCCTGACTCTCGATGAAAGCTGGGGGAAACTGGCCGGGATCGTTCAGCAGGCCTTATGCCAGTTGGTGCGTACCCGTCACAGTGTCGAGTTGCGCCTGACGTTTCCGGGCATTCGTAGTGCAGATCTGGAGCGGCGCAAAGTATGGCTCGAAGCCTACCACCGTCAGAAAGAGCCCGGCCTTTCACATGGCTTGCAAAAACCCGTTTCCTGGTCGAAATGCACCGAGGTACTGGCAAGCCAGCTAAGGCGGGTTGATCGTCCTGATGCGGCGCTGGTTTTGTGCCTGGATCTGCGGCCGTTGATGTCGGATTTCTTCGGGCTGGCCCTTGCGGTCAGCTACGAACTTGAAGAGCACCGCGGGATCAGCCATCGCTCTACCTTTTACGTTGTGGATCTGCACCGCAAGCTGATCGAGGATCGTTGGCAGGAGCGAATCGGCACTTTTGCCTATAAAGCAGAAACAGAAGAGTCGAGGCAACTTAAGCCCTCAGAGCCCTGGCTGCTTAGGGATATTGATCTGGTAAAGCCTAATGCTAGGTAAACTGTTCAAACGCAAAGCCGAGCACCCACCGCCATCGGTTCATGATTTAGATACCTTGCGCCCCAAAGTCGGTGAAGTTCGCAAGACGGCTTTCGAGGAAACCCTGTATCTGGCTCCCTTACCGGTTTATACCGGCCAGTTGCCGGTGAGTATTCATGATTTCTCGGAAGTGAACGATGTATACCTTCAAGTAGGTGGAGATAATAGAGGCATGGTGTGGCAGGCAAAGTTACTTGCTTGGGTTATTTGGATTGCAATAATTATTCTGGTTGGAATACCTGTTTGGATTGCGACGTTTGTTTATTTTTTTGGCGTGGAGAGCCCCAGCAATACGTTCTCCAGAATTTTAATTTTGGGACTTCAAGTTGTTTGGACCTATTATCTGCCGGGGGTATGTCTAATGGTGGGGATTTTTGTACATACCATAATTTCCCAAACCCGAGAACAAGCAAGACAGTACCCATTACGCTTCAATCGTCAGCGTCGAGAAGTCTGCTATGTCAGCAGCGATACCCACGAAGTCCTGATAGTGCCTTGGGAAAAGGTAACGGCCTGGGTGTCGCAAGGGGAGATGGTTAGCCAATACGGGTCCACGGTTTTCTTTACCTTTGGTCTTGCGCTGGAAAATGAAGAGACGGAAATGGTACAGCCTTTGTTGCTTGGCAAACCCAGCCAGGCCCACGCCATAGGGACCTGGGAAGCCATTCGGCAATATATGGAACATGGCGTGCCCGAGGACGAATACGATGTGTGGCAGCGTCTTTCCCATGGCCGTGCCTACACGGAATATGAGCTTCGTCCTTATGAGGGCCTGCACACCTGGGAAGTCGAAAAGCTCTTGAAAGAGGAAGAAGGGGGTCTGCACTGCAGCTTCAGCGATGAGCGCCGTGCTGAGATTGGTTTCTCCCCCCGTACCCGCTGGCCCCTACGCCGCTGGTACATCTGGCGTGTACTCAGCTTCTGGAAAATGCCCTACATGATCGCTGAGTGGGGCCATAAAGCCGGCACTCCCTATATCCCGGAAAAAGTCCGCGAGTGGTCAGCGCCCATTCCTCCAGACCAATGGGCCAAATCTAGCGCCGAACTGCAACGAGCGACAAAAATTGTTGAGCAGGCCATGAACAGGAAAAAGAACAAGCTGGACTTCCGTTCGGCCTGCCAGTTGATCGGGGGCAGGTAAACGGTGAACTTACTGTCAATCAAACCCGATCCGTCATCGCCGCCAACGCCACCGAAGTCGCCGCCGTCCGTGTCTCCACACCCAGCTTGATGTAGATATGTTCCAGGTGCTTGTTCACGGTCCGAGGGCTGAGTTGCAGGATGTCGCCGATGTCTTTGTTGGTCTTGCCGCAGGACACCCAGCGCAGCACTTCGATTTCCCGTTCGGTGAGCTGGAAGCGGCTGGATAGTTTGCCGTAGGCGGGTTTGTCGTCGAAGCCCAGGCTGGCGGATTGCGAGGCGCTGCGGGCGGATTGCAGGATGCGTGCGGTGCGCAGATGGGAGGCGACCCGGGCCAGGACTTCGTCGCAGACGATGGGTTTGGTCACGTAGTCGATGGCCCCGGCTTCGAAGCCTTTGACGACATGTTCGCTGTCGGTGAGGGCGGTCATGAACAGGATCGGGATGTTGGCGCTTTCTGGCTGCGCCTTGATCCGGCGACAGGTTTCGAAGCCGTCCAGGCCGGGCATCATGGCGTCGAGCAGGATCAGGTCCGGGCGTCGGCGCTGAATACGGTTCAGTGCGCTGCTGCCGTCCAGGGCCACCAACACCATGTAACCGGCTTCGTCCAGCGCGTCGGAGAGCAGCGCGAGATTATCCGGGGTGTCGTCTACGATCAGGATGATGCCGTTGTCAGCGGGTTGGGTCGGGGCGTTCATTGAGGGCCTCCTTCAGTTGCAGGCTGAGTTCATCCAGACGAAAGCCCTTGGCAAGGTTTCGCAGGTCGGCGATGAAGCTGGCGCTGGTGACGCTTTCACGTTCAATGGCATCGAGTTTGGCCTGAATGCCGCGCACATAACCCAGGCCGCACAGCTCGTAAAGGTCCAGCAGGTCCTGACGGGGCGGCAGGGTCCACGGTGCTTTGACCACCGACACCGTGCGCAGGCGGCGTAACCATTGCAGTTGCAAGTGGTGTTGAATGCGGTCCAGCAGTTGCTGGATATGTACTGGTTTTGCGAGATAGTCGTCGCAGACCTCAGGCAGGCTGCGCTCTTTGTCGTCGGTGAACGGGTTGGCGTTGGCGGAAATGATAATGATCGGTGCCAGCGACAGCGCATTGCGACGGATCAGGCGGCTGGTCTCCCAGCCGTCCATGTCCGGCATCGACAGGTCCATGAGAATCAGGTCCGGGTGCAGCAGCGATACCTGACGAATTGCTTCCTGACCGTTCGCAGCCTGGGCCACTTCAAAGCCCAATGGCGCGAGCATGCCGCTGATGACTTTTCGGTGCTCAATGTGATCGTCCACCACCAGGATCAACCGTCGCTCGCCCTCATAACCCATGACGTCGTGATCCACATGAATCACCGCCTTGGGCACGCGCACTTCGGAGAGAAATAACCGGACCTGAAAGCGCGTGCCTTCGTCGGGCTGGCTGGTGACGGACAAGGCGCCGCCCATCAACGAGGTGAGCATGCGGGTGATTGTCAGTCCCAGGCCGACGCCGTTGTCCTGACGCACCAGACCGCCGCGTTCGAAGGGCTGGAAGATCCGGTCGATCTGCTCGGGAGCAATACCGATGCCGGTGTCGATGATGTCAAAAATCGCCGTTTCCCGGCGGTAACTGACCAGCAGGCAGACTTCGCCGCTGTCGGTGAAATTCACTGCGTTGCCCAGCAGATTAATCAGGATTTGCCGCACGCGTTTTTCGTCGCCGCGTACCACCGCTGGCATGCGGCCTTCCACATGGAGACGGAAGGTCAGGCCTTTTTCCCGCGCTGTCGGGGCAAACATTTGTTCCAGATCGTGAAGGAATTCCTGAAAGAGAATTTCCGACGGTTCAAGGCGTAGCTTACCGGCCTCGATTTTGGCGACATCAAGTAAGCCGTCGATCAACGACAGCAAGTGCGAGCTGCTGCGCAGGATGGTCGCCAGCGGGTCTTGCTGATGGGCCGGGGTTGCGGGATCGCGTTGCAGTATCTGGGTGAACCCGAGAATGCTGTTCAGTGGGGTGCGCAGTTCGTGGGACAGGCCCGTGACGTAGCGACTCTTGGCGGCGTTGGCTGCTTCCGACGCTTCCTTGGCTTTTTGCAACGCCTGGTCAGTTTTGTCGTGGGCGTCGATTTCCTGCATGAGCAAGGCAGTCTGGCGGTCCGATTCTTCCAGCGCGACGCGACGGCTTTCCCGGGTCAGCACCACCCACCAGGCCAGGATTCCGGCGAACACGCAGAGGGTGAAGAATGCCTTGAGGAACGCAAGAAACAGCGTGTGATGCACGGCGGGGGATTGATCGATCAGGCTGTGGGAAACTTGGCCATAGATCACGGCCAGTGCTCCGGAAATGGTCAGCAGCAACACGGTCAGCAAGCCGAGGTATTGCGCCAGGCGGGTATGCAGGTATTGCAGCGGCAGTTTCGGCAGCAGTTTGCTGATCACGTCTTCAAACTGCATCGACAGCCGTGCGCGGCTTTTGCACTGATCGGCGCAGCGGGCGTCCAGCGAGCAGCACAACGAGCAGATGGGCGAGCTGTAGGCCGGGCAGTAAGCCATGTCCGGCGTTTCGAATTCGTTGCTGCACAGGCCACAACGCAGGCTGGTCTGTTGACCCAGGGGGAAGAGTTGCAGCGGGTCGCTGGTGCGGGCGATGTAGTACTTGCCTTGCGTCCACCAGGCGATCAACGGTGCGGCAATCAACGCGGTGGTCAGGGAAATCAGCGGCGGGGCGGCCTGAGCCAGTTCGCCGAACGCCCCGAAATGGGCACAGATCGACAGCAGCGAGGCAATCGACATGGCGCCGACGCCGACGGGATTGATGTCGTACAGGTGCGCACGCTTGAATTCGATGTGTTTCGGCGAGAAGCCCAGCGGCTTGTTGATCACCAGATCGGCCACCAGCGTGCCGATCCAGGCAATCGCTACGTTGGCGTACAGACCCAGCACTTGTTCGATGGCATCGAATACTCCCAGCTCCATGAGGACCAGGGCGATGGCGACGTTGAACACCAGCCACACCACACGGCCCGGATGGCTGTGGGTGACCCGGGCAAAGAAGTTCGACCAGGCCAGCGAGCCGGCGTAGGCATTGGTCAGGTTGATTTTGATCTGGGAAATGATCACGAACAGCACCATGGCCGCCAGTGCCCACTCCGGCGAGCTGAACACGTAACGGAACGCCACGAGATACATCTGCGTCGGTTCTGCGGCCCGTTCGATGGGCACTTCGTGTTGCAGAGCGAGAAAGGCCAGAAAGGCACCCGCCATGATTTTCAGCGCGCCGGGGATGATCCAGCCAGGCCCGGCCATTAGCAGAGCGGCCCACCAGCGTTTACGATTTTTGCGAGTCTTTTCCGGGAGAAAGCGTAAGTAGTCCACTTGTTCGCCGATTTGCGTCACCAGTGACAAGGCAACACTGAACGCTGCACCAAAGAACAGCAGGTTGAAGGTGCCACCTTCGCCTTCGCGCCCGGCGAACGTCGTCAGGTCAGTGAGCGCTTCGGGGTTTTTCCAGATAACGAAGATGTACGGCACCAGCAGCAAGGTCAGCCAAAGCGGCTGCGACCACATCTGCAAACGGCTGATCAGGGTGATGCCGTACGCCACCAGCGGAATGATGATGATCGAGCAGATGACGTAAGCCATGGCCAGCGGGATCTGGAAATACAGCTCGATGGCCAGGGCCATGATTGCCGCTTCCAGGGCAAAGAACAGGAAGGTGAAGCTGGCGTAGATCAGCGACGTAATGGTTGAGCCAATGTAGCCGAAGCCTGCGCCCCGGGTCAGCAAATCCATGTCCACGCCGTAGCGGGCCGCGTAGTAGCTGATGGGCAGGCCGGTCAGGAAAATCACCAGCGCCGTGGCAAGGATCGCCCACAAGGTGTTGGTGAACCCGTAACTCATCACCAGCGCACCGCCGATGGCCTCCAGCGCCAAAAACGAAATCGCCCCGACGGCGGTGTTAGCGATGCGAAATTCCGACCATTTGCGGAAGGATTTGGGGGTGAAACGTAGGGCGTAATCCTCCATGGTCTCGTCAGCGACCAGGCTGTTGTAATCGCGGCGTACCTTGACAATGCGTTGAGAGCCGGAGGGTCGCACGGTTGATTTCCTGAAAGGTTATTGAATTGCCGACAGCAACTTCCGTGCCTGTGAGTTGAACCTCCGTTGTTCCTGACACGGCGCTGATCTTGTGGGAGCGAATTCATTCGCGAAGAGGCCGGTACATCCGCAGCTCATTTATCGCTTCAAATGCCGCCTTCCCGAATGAATTCGGTCCCACAGGTAACTCATGAACCTGTGGGAGCCGGGCTTGCCCGCGATAAGACTGGAAGCGATCCGAAGTGAACCGCGTCCAGCCTGATCGCGGGCAAGCCCAGCTCCCACATGAGATGGCATCCCCCTGTCTACAGCGGATCGGGCTCCCCTCACACGGGCGCAATCATCCACTTTTTTACGCAATCCGACCCTACGTCAAATGACGTAGCCCGGTACGTCATGGTGCGTATACCGGGTTTTGTTCGCCGACTTCATGCTTGCCGCTACCTCGCCACAGCGCCTTGCGCACTGTGGGGGCCCACAAGCACAGGAGCGGGAACATGGATTCACGACTGACAGGCGCCAAAAGGTTTTTGCCACGTCGATTGACGCTGGGCGCTGCTGCGCTTTCGCTGATGGCGGCAGGGGTGTTCGGGCAAGTGGCGCTGGCCGATGACGCCAACACCACCGGGCTTGCCGTGACGGCCACCGAAGTGACCGTCGGCCAGTTGCACTCGGCCACCGGCACCATGGCGATTTCCGAGACCGGTTCGATTCAGGCCGAGCGTCTGGCCATCGATCAGATAAACGCCTCGGGCGGCATCCTCGGTCGGCAGATCAAAGTCGTGCAGGAAGACGGCGCATCTGACTGGCCGACCTTTGCCGAGAAAGCCAAGAAGCTGCTGGTCGGTGACAAGGTCGCAGCGGTGTTCGGCTGCTGGACCTCGGCCTCGCGCAAAGCCGTGTTGCCGGTGTTCGAAAAAGAAAATGGCCTGCTGTACTACCCGACCTTTTATGAAGGCCTGGAACAGTCGAAAAACGTGATTTATACCGGCCAGGAAGCCACCCAGCAGATCCTTGCCAGCCTCGACTGGATCGCCAAGACCAAAGGCGCCAAGACCTTCTACCTGATCGGTTCGGACTACATCTGGCCCCGCACCTCCATGAAGATCGCCCGCAAACACATTGAAAACGTGCTCAAAGGCACCGTGGTTGGCGAGGACTACTACCCGCTGGGCAACACTCAATTCGGATCGCTGATCAACAAGGTCAAGCTGAAGAAGCCTGACGTGGTGTTCGCAGCTGTGGTCGGTGGCTCCAACGTTGCCTTCTACAAACAGATGAAAGCCGCGGGCGTGACGGCTGAGAAACAGAACCTGCTGACCCTGTCGGTGACCGAAGACGAATTGCTGGGCATCGGCGGCGAAAACATGAAGGGCTTCTACGCCTCCATGAAGTACTTCCAGAGCCTCGACAACCCCAACAACAAAGCGTTCGTCGACGCTTTCAAAGCCAAATACGGCAAGGATTCGGTGATGGGTGACGTGACCCAGGCCGCTTATCTGGGCCCATGGTTGTGGAAAGCGGCGGTGGAGAAGGCCGGCAGCTTCGACATCGACAAAGTGGTTGCTGCATCACCTGGCATCGAGCTGAAAACCGCGCCCGAAGGCTACGTCAAAGTCCACGAAAACCATCACCTGTGGAGCAAGACCCGCATTGGTGAAGTGCAGAGCGACGGCCAGTTCAAGGTGATCTACGAGTCGGATCTGATCGAGCCGAATCCGTTTCCGAAGGGTTATCAGTAGCCGCTGAATCCACCATCCCTGTAGGAGTGAGCTTGCTCGCGATCGGCTGCGAAGCAGTCGTAAAAAATGGCGAATCCACCATTGTTTGAAGGCCGTGCCGGCCTTATCGCGAGCAAGCTCACTCCTACAGTTGAATTGAGGTGCCGTTTTCGCGCACCTCTTTCCACCTCGGAGACCATCATCATGGAATGGCTATCGGAATTTGGTGCCATCGCGGCCATGCAGGGGTTCAACGGGTTATCCGTGTTCTGCGTACTGCTGCTGATGGCCCTGGGGCTGGCGATTATTTTTGGCCAGATGGGCGTCATCAACATGGCCCACGGTGAATTTCTCACCATCGGCGCGTACACCACCTACGTCATGTCCAGCCTGACGTTGCAGTACATGCCGTCCATGCAGCCTTATTACTTTTTCTTCGCCATCGCGTTGTCGTTCGTGGTGGCCGGTGCCATCGGCTGGGTGGTCGAATCGGTGATGATCAGCCGTTTGTACCATCGCCCACTGGATACCTTGCTCGCCACCTGGGGTTTGTCGCTGGTGATGCAGCAAGCCTTTCGCTCGATCTTCGGTGCCCGGGAAGTCAGCGCCACGCCGCCTGAATGGCTTATGGGCTCGGTCAGCCTCAGCGATGCCATCGAGATTCCTCGTAACGGCCTGTTCGTCATGGGCCTGACCATTCTGCTGACCGCGACGATTTTCCTGATGCTGTACCGCACTCGCTGGGGCCTGCACGTTCGCGCCACGGTGCAGAACCGGATCATGAGCCGCGCGGTGGGGATCAATACCCGCAAGGTCGACCGCATGACGTTTGCCCTCGGCTGCGGTGTCGCCGGAGTCGCCGGTGCCGCGTTCACCACCATCGGCTCCACCGGGCCAACCGCGGGTTCGCTGTACATCGTCGACACCTTCCTGGTGGTGGTTTTTGGTGGCGCGCAAAGCCTGTTCGGCACTATCGCGTCGGCGTTTGCCATCGCTCAGACCCAGTCGATTTCCGAATTCTTCATGAGTGGTTCCATGGCCAAGGTGCTTACCCTGTCAGCCGTGATCCTGATTCTGCTGATGCGCCCGCAAGGGTTGTTTTCCAGCAAGGTCCGTAAATGAACGTGTACGAAATTAAGGCGGCCCCATGAGTGCTCTGAACAAAATGCTCGGCGGCAAGCAAGGCGTGGTTGGCCTGCTGATCCTGGCCGCGCTGATTCTGGTGGTGTTCCCGCTGACGCTGGACGCCTTCAGGCTGAACATGGTCGGCAAATACCTGACCTACGCTTTTGTCGCCGTTGGCCTGGTGCTGTGCTGGGGCTACGGCGGGATTCTCAGTCTCGGCCAAGGCGTGTTCTTCGGCCTGGGCGGGTACTGCATGGCGATGTTTCTCAAGCTGGAAGCATCGGATCCGGAAAGCACCAAAATCCAGTCCACCCCCGGCATTCCGGACTTCATGGATTGGAACCAGATCACCGAACTGCCTTGGTTGTGGGTGCCGTTTCACAGCTTCACGTTCACGGTGATTGCGGTGATCGGCGTGCCAGTGATTCTCGCCCTGGTGATCGGGCTGGCGATGTTCAAACGCCGGGTGGGCGATGTGTATTTTTCCATCGTGACTCAAGCCATCGCGCTGATTCTGACCGTGCTGATCATCGGCCAGCAAGGGCTGACCGGCGGCGTCAATGGCATCACCGATCTGAAGACTCTGTTGGGTTGGGACATCCGTGGAGACGGGGCGAAACTGGCTTTGTATTTCATCAATGCAGGGCTGCTGCTGGTCTGCATTCTGATCGGCAAATTCATCCTCGCCTCCAAGCTGGGTCGACTGCTGATGGCCATGCGCGACAAGGAAGAACGGGTGCGTTTTTCCGGCTATGACGTGGCCAGTTTCAAGATATTCGTGTTTTGCGTAGCGGCAGCGTTTTCGGCCATTGGCGGGGCGATGTTCGCCTTGCAGGTAGGCTTCATGTCGCCGTCGTTCGTGGGCATCGTGCCCTCCATCGAAATGGTGATCTTCGCCGCCGTGGGCGGGCGCATGTCCCTGCTCGGCGCGGTGTACGGCTCGCTGCTGGTCAACTACGGCAAAACCTATTTTTCCGAATCCTTCCCTGAGTTGTGGCTGTACCTGATGGGTGGCCTGTTCATCGCGGTGGTCATGTACTTCCCCAACGGCCTGGCCGGTTTGTGGGAAAGCCACGGCCGCAAATGGCTCGCCAAAGTGCGCGGCAAACCTGCGCCGGTACTTGAAAAGCCGCATATCACACCGGTTCAGGCCATGCCGAAAGCTAGCGTCACGCCACTGGAGACTCAGCCATGAACAGCCCGACTGGCTTTCAAATGAACAAACCGGTGCTGGCGATCGAAGGGCTGACTGTGTCTTTTGACGGCTTCAAGGCGGTGGACGACCTCAATCTGTACATCGACCGCAACGAAGTGCGGGTGGTGATCGGTCCTAACGGCGCTGGCAAAACCACCGTCCTGGATCTGATCTGCGGCAAGACCCGGGCCACGGGCGGCAGCATCCAGTTCGAGGGCCGGGAACTGACCAAAATGCATGAGTACGACATCGTCCGTGCCGGGGTCGGTCGTAAATTCCAGACCCCGTCGATCTACGACAACTTGAGCGTTTTTGAAAACCTGGAAATGTCTTTTCCGGCAGGGCGCTCGGTGTTCGGCGCGCTGTTTTTCAAGCGCTCCGATGAAGTGGTGGCGCGGGTCAGGGATGTGGCGGCGGACATCTTCCTCGGTGATCTGCTTGAACAGCAGGCGGGCTTGCTCTCTCACGGCCAGAAGCAATGGCTGGAGATCGGCATGTTGCTCATGCAGGACCCGCAATTATTGATGCTCGATGAGCCGGTCGCCGGGATGAGCGTCAGTGAACGTTCGCAGACGGCCGAGCTGCTCAATCGGATCAGTCAGGGCCGCTCGGTGCTGGTCATCGAGCACGACATGGAATTCGTCAAAAGCATCGCCCACAAGGTCACGGTGCTGCATCAGGGCAAGGTGCTGGCTGAAGGCAGCATGGAGTCGGTGCAGAACAACCCGAAAGTCATTGAAGTTTATCTGGGCCACTAATCAGGAGCGCGGCATGTTCAAGATCAATCAGCTGGCGTGTGGTTATGGCCAGAGCCAAATACTCCACGGCCTGGACCTCAGTGTCGAGAAGCAGGAAATCGTTGCGGTCATGGGCCGCAACGGCATGGGCAAGACCACGTTGTTCAAGAGCCTGATGGGCATCCTGCCGCAATGGGGCGGGCAGGTGCAGGTCGAGGGTGTGGACGTGTCGGCCATGGAAACCCATTCGCGGGTTGAGCACGGCATGGCTTACGTGCCGCAGGGACGAATGATTTTCCCGGCCATGAGCGTGCTGGAAAACATCCAGACCGGCTTGCCTGCATCGGCTCGCGGCGTCGTGCCGGAAGATTTGTACGCTTTGTTCCCGGTGCTCTACGACATGCGCGGCCGACGTGGCGGCAACCTGTCCGGCGGTCAGCAGCAACAACTGGCGATTGCCCGTGCGCTGGCGACCAACCCAAAAGTGTTGCTGCTCGATGAACCCACTGAAGGCATTCAGCCGTCGATCATCAAGGACATCGCCCGCACCCTGAAAGAGATCCGCACCTTGCGCAACCTGACCATCGTGGTCTCCGAGCAAGTCCTGTCTTTCACCCTGGAAATCGCTGACCGGTTCCTGGTGATCGAGAAGGGCCGCTTCGTGATTGAAGAGACCCGGGCCAATGTCGATGAAGCGACGATCAGTCGGTATTTGTCGGTGTAGTCATCCCCAAGATATGTAGCGTTTGATCAGGCGCCATCGCGAGCAAGCTCACTCCTACAGGTGAGTGCATTCCAACTGTAGGAGTGAGCTTGCTCGCGATGGCGTCAGTACAGCCAACCGAGGAACCCCAGGAGAAACGCCATGACCGAAACGCTGATCAAAGTCGACCTCAACCAGCCTGCCACTGAAAACGAGAACATCCACAACCGCTGGCACCCGGACATTCCGATGGCAGCCTGGGTCAAGCCGGGGGATGACTTTATCCTCGAAACCTATGACTGGACCGCAGGTGCGATCAAGAACGATGACGACGCCAGCGACGTGCGCGACGTGGACCTGTCCACCGTGCATTACCTGTCCGGCCCCATTGGCGTGCATGGCGCTGAGCCGGGTGACTTACTGATCGTAGACCTGCTGGACATCGGCGCGCGGGCCGATTCCCAATGGGGGTTCAACGGGTTCTTTTCCCGGCAGAACGGCGGTGGCTTTCTGACCGATCATTTCCCTTCGGCACAGAAAGCCATCTGGGACTTCAAAGGCATGATGACCAGCTCCCGACACATTCCCGGTGTGGAATTCGCCGGTCTGATTCACCCTGGCCTGATCGGCTGTCTGCCGGATCACAAGATGCTCGCCGAGTGGAACAAGCGCGAACAGGAACTGATCGACACCAACCCGACCCGCGTACCGCCACTGGCCAACCCGCCCCATGCGAAAACCGCGCACTTGGGCAAACTCAAAGGCCCGGCTCGGGACATGGCTGCCGCGACCGGCGCTCGTACCGTGCCGCCTCGTGAACACGGCGGCAACTGCGACATCAAGGATTTGTCCCGTGGTTCGAAGGTGTTCTTCCCGGTGTATGTGGACGGCGCGGGCCTGTCGGTGGGCGATCTGCACTTCAGCCAGGGCGATGGCGAGATCACCTTCTGCGGCGCTATCGAAATGGCCGGCTGGGTGCACATGCGGGTTGAGCTGATCAAGGGCGGCATGGAGAAGTACGGCATCAAGAACCCGGTCTTCAAACCGAGTCCTATTGTGCCCACGTACAACAAGTACCTGATCTTTGAAGGTATCTCGGTGGACGAATCAGGCCAGCAGCACTACCTGGACGTCAACATTGCGTATCGCCAGGCGTGCCTGAACGCAATCAACTACATGACCAAGTTCGGCTACTCACCGGCTCAGGGTTACGCGTTGCTGGGTTCGGCACCGGTGCAGGGACATATCAGCGGCATTGTCGATATCCCCAACGCCTGCGCGACGTTGTGGCTGCCGACCGAGATCTTCCAGTTCGACATCAACCCGAACGCCAACGGCCCGACCAAATTCATTGATGGGCTGGTTGATTTGCCGATTGCTTACGATTTGTAGCGGCGGTCTTCATTCGGCGGGACCTGTGATGCAAAACCTGTGGGAGCGAATTCATTCGCGAAGGCGGTGGTGAATGTGCCGACGTCTTCCCGGATGAATCCGGTCCCACAGATTGAGATAACGACCGGAGCAAATCTATGCCCCTATACGAATTCGATTGCCCCAGCTGTGGGGATTTCACAGCCCTCAAGCCCATGGCCGAAAGCGGTGCGCCGTGCGCCTGCCCGGATTGCGGCGAATCGAGCATGCGGGTGATCTTGTCTGCGCCCGGCTTGAGCACCGTGTCAGGCAACAAACGTCGCGCCATCGAGACCAATGAACGCAGCGCCCACGCCCCGAAAACCGTTGCCGAATATCAGGACAGCAAACGCCACCCGAGCGGCTGCAGTTGCTGCGGACCGAGCAAGCCCGTCGTGCCCACTAAAACCAACCCCCATGCTCTGAAAGGCAAAGCGGCAGGGCGGCCGTGGATGATCAGTCATTGAAGTTAGCTTGCCGGGCTGGGCACCCGAACCTTTGGGAGATTCTATGTTGGCCTGCAAACCTGTGGGAGCGAGGCTTGCCCGCGATGCAGACGACTCGGTTTGTCAGCTACACCGTGTCATCGTTCATCGCGAGCAAGCTCACTCCTACAGGTGAGTACCAATATTTGTGAGCGGTGCCTTGGCCGAGCCTCATCCGGACAGGACGATAAACGATAACGCAGTGCAGTCTTCCAGCCTCGTCTCATGTATCGCGGGCAAGCCCGGCTCCCACAAAAGCATCGTGTCAAAAGGGTCAATTGCGCCAAGGCCTCAGCCATACCGCGAGGCCAATCAACAACAATGCGCCATACGCACAACTCAACCCCAATTGCAGCCAGGTGTTGCTGATCGGGTGCAGCACCAGCGCCGCGATCAGCATGGCCGCGGCGCCCAGCGCCCACTGGCTTTGCCAGGGGACAAACGTCAGCAATTGTTGGCGACGCATCAGCAGCAGGCCGGTCATGATTGCGCCGATCAGTGCTGCAATGGCGATGCCGATCAGACCGAAGAAAAACGGCAAAACACCCAGCAGCAGGGCGTTGCACAGGTTGCCGATCAGCTCGCAGTTCAACGGCATGCGGGTATCGCCAGCCGCGTAAGCGTAACGCGCAAGCAAGGCATTCCAGGCACCGAACATCAGCGGTACGGCGAACCAGGCGAGCAGTTCCGGCAACGGTCCGTCATGGGCCAGGGTTGGTAGCAGCAATACCACCAGCGCCCCGGAAGCGCCGATCAGGCCGGCGATGGCGGGCAGGGTCAGCAACGTGGCGCTGCTCAGGCCCTTGCGCAGTAGCACGAGACGCTGATCGGCAGCGCTACCACTCATCAAACCCAGCAGCACCTGGTTGAGACTCATCAAGGCAATCAGCGGCAGATTGATCAGCTTGCGCGCCAGGTTGATCCACGTCACAGCACCTTCGCCCAGCAACGAAGCGACCATTCTTTCCAGCAGTGCCAGACCCTGACTGGCGAGGTTACTGCTCAGCAGCGGCCCGATGCGCTGCATCAGTTCCCGACCGATGCCGGGTTCAGCCTGCCAATGCCAGGGTTTCCAGCCCATGCGATATAACGTCGGCAGCAGCGTGCCGGGCATCAATAAACTGCCTAGCACGCAAGACAATGCCAGGCCGACTGGCGTCGCTGCATGGCTGGCGACGGCGAGATAGATCACCGGTGGCAGGTTGAACAGCAATGAACCCAGCCCGGCCATGACGAAGCGCGAGCGCGCCTGTAACGGTACACACAGCAACGCGTGCAACAGAAAGCCCGGCGCGCACCATGCCAGCCATTGCAGGCTGCTGCCCGCCAGCGCGTAACCACTGGCATCCAGCCCAGGCCCCACGCCACGCACCCACAGCGGTGCACCAAGACTCAACAGCAGCGCCAATGCCAGACCACAGAGCAGCAATCGTGGCGCCAGGGCATTCAGCCAGCGCTGTTGGGCGAGCAGGTCTCGCTGTTGATACAACGGCAACGCAGCCGCGCTCAACAATCCGGCAGCCAGGGCCATGCGCAACGCTTCTGGAAGAAACATCGAGACCAGAAACGCGTCGCTTTGCGCGCCCGCCCCCCAAGCGGCCACCAGCAGCCATTCCCGGGCAAATCCGGCAGCCAGCCCGGTGAGCGTGGCGAGCGTGAGCCACAGCGTTGAACCCAGCATGCATCAGCCTCAGTGAAACAAAGCGAACAGGCCTTTGCCGCCCACTTTGTAGTTGAGGCCACGGGCACGTTCGCCTTTGATTTCGGCGTTCGGGCCGCTGACGATGGCGTAGGGCGGGATGGGTTTGGAGACCACGGCAGCGCCGCCCACGACTGCACCTTCACCAATGTCAGCGCCGAAAGAGAGCAGGGCGCGGCTGCAGATCCAGGCATAGTCATGAATGCGCACCGGCCCGCCCACTGCCCAGAACTCCGGTGCCTGCAGGTCATGACCGCCTGCGATGATCAGCACGTGAGAGGCGACGGTTACGTGGTCGCCGATGATCAGACCGCCTCGCGCATCCAGCTGACAATGCCAGCCGATGGTGGTGTCTTCACCAATGCGCAAACTGTCGACACCAAGGATTTCGGTGTTGCGCCACACGCTGGAGCCCTTGCCGATTTTAGCCCCGCCAATACGTAGCCAGGTCAGGCGCAAGGTGTGGCTGGGGATTTTGCAGATCAGAATGTTGTAAGCCTGTTCCCACGTGCGCAGGATGCGGTCGCGCAGCGTGGGCCAGTTGATTCCGTACAGCGGAATCAACGCGCCGGGCATTTCCGTGGCCAGCAAGCGATAGAAGCGTCGTGCCAGCGGGTGTTCGATACGCGGCTCGATATTCAGGTAGCTGATGAACGACAGCGTGCGGCCCTTGATCGTGGTTTCAAAGCACACGTCGTGACTGAGCATCCATTCATAAGCGCTTTGCAACTCTTCAAGCTCAACGCCCATTTTGCGCGCGTACTCAGGCAAGGCCAGGTGCAGGTCGTGGGAGTGCATCAGACGGTGTTTCATGATTTGATTTCCTGCTCCGGTAAGGCGTGTCGAACGAGGGCCGCCTGGCTTTTCAAGCGTTTTGCCTCATGCAGATTGATACCCAGCATCAGCCAGAACACGGCGATGAGCACGCTGGTGAAACTGAAATAGTGATCGAACAGGCCGCTGGTCAACGCGGCCAGCAGGCCGGTGGTGGTGCCGAGCCAGATGGCGTTGTCATGGGTGAGGGTGATGAAACCGTCTGCCGGGCGGGTTTCACGCCACCAACTGACGGTCACTGCAATGAACAGCAACATGCCGGGAATGCCCATCTTGTAGATGAAGTTCAGCCACAGGTTGGAAATCCCGAACAGCGTTGCACCTGGCACCGGCGGGTCTATCTTGAAACCAATGCCCATGGGGAATTTGGCCATGGCGTCGGGGAAGTTGCTGTACTCAAGGAAGCGAATCGCGGTGCTGGTGTCGTCGTTGGTGAACAGGGTGAAAATCCGTTCCTGCAACGGCGGATAGAACATCAACAGCAATGCCCCGGCAACGCCGCCGCCCATGAGGACACGGCCAATGAAAGGCACTCGTTTGCGGGCCATCCACATCATGACCAGCGCCAGGCTGACCAAGGCTCCGCGAGAACCGGTCAGCAACAGACCTATGCTGCCCAGAATCGCGACGGCAAAACCCAGTGATCTCGGCCAGCCGCTGCGGGTCATGCCAATGCAGAACCCCAGCGGCACAATCAGCGCCATGGCGCCGCCCGCGACATTGGGGTGCATCCAGGGTGTGCCCATTCGGTCGGCCAGCGAGAGCAGGCTTTCGTTCAGCACGTCGACGCCGCCATAACCAAGAACCCCAAGGACCGGGATCATGGCGACGGCCGTGCGCGCTTTCAGAAACACCGGAATCGACAGCAACAGCAGCAACAGCGTGCCGAGCAGCAGTGCGCAGATCATTTGCTCACGGTATTTCTGCTGATCCAGCAAGCGCGGCACCAGAAACAGAGCCGACAGATTGAACAGCCAGCGCACCCAGTTGATGGGGCCGTTGCCCAGCGCAGTAATGGTCAATTGCCCGACGATAAACGGTAGAGCGCTGTACAGCATCAGCGCAATCAGCAGCCGTTCCGTACGCAGCAACGGTGGAACTCGTGGCGGGTCGGTGAACATCCGGTGCGCCAGATACGCCGCCCAGACCAGCATCAGCAGTGCTTCGGAAATAGTCGTGCGAATGCCGACATTCACGGTGGAGTAAGGCAAAAACGTGGCCAGCACGCCAAACAGCAGCAAGCCACGCAGGGGACGACGAATCACCGTGGCGACGGCGACCACGCCGATCATCGCCGCCACCACCTTGAACGCAGGCAGCAACCAGAACATCGCGCCAAACAATAGACCGAAGAGCAAGCCGACGGGCATTGCCAATGGCATCAGCGCAACTCCTCGATCAGCTCATCGAAGCGCTGGTTGAAAGCTTTGGGTCCATACCCGGCAGCCCAGGTCTTGAGTACTTCAGGGTCTTCCTTTTCAGTGTTGGCCAACGTGCCCATAAGGTTGATCAGCGCACCGGTGTCGGTGGGTGAAAAGCGCGGGCTGCCGGGCGGGGTGATTTCATCCAGTGAGGAACCGCTGGCCACGGCTACGGGGGTGCCGACACCCAGTGCTTCAACCACCGGCAAGCCAAAACCTTCGGCATAGGAGGGCTGCCACATGCGGTCGGCCCGGGCGTAAATGGCGTGCAGTTCGGCATCAGTGATATCGCTCAGGAAGTGCAGTCCGGGCAACGCCTGCTGTGCGGGAGGCAAGTGCTCAGGTGCGCCGATCAGGATCAGGTCCGGTACGTTCTCGAACTGGCGACGGGCGCTTTGCCAGGCATCGATGAACCAGCCCATGTTCTTGCGCGGCTCTCGGGTGCCAACGCACAACCAGTAACGCTCCGGCAGCGTCCAGCCTTGCAGGTCCGAAGGCGCATCGCTCCAGCCGCTGACCAGCGCGGGCAATACGCGCAACTTGTCACGGGTCTCGGGAAACAGGCGGATGCATTCATCGGCGGTGAATTGCGAGGGCGTCCAGATGCGGTCCGCGACTTTTAGTGAGTGAGCGATGGATAGCCGATCGGTGACGCCGTAAATCCGCGCCTTGAGCTGTGAGCCATGGCTGTTTTTCAGGGTCAGCTGGAAGAGGTCCTGCAACTGCAGCACGTAACGCATACCCTCGGGTTTGCGGCCCAGGGGCAGGCCCATGTTCATGTTGCAGATGTACACCTGTACTTCCGCGTCGCGCAGGGCCTTGGGCAAAAACAACCCTTCGAAGCGCAAGCGTTCCGGCAGTCGGTGGATGCCGTTGAGAGGGGTTGACCATTTCGGGCAGTAGGCCAGGCGGCGGATCGGGTGGTCGAACGGCGCTACGCTGAACAATTGCACCTGGGTGTTGGGGTTGGCTCGCGCGGCTTCCTCGAGGGCGATGTTCTGGCGGCCGATGCCGCTGTTCGGGTAGCCAGTCGCTGGCCGGTAATCCAGTCCTATACGCATGGGCGCGGCTCCTGTTCGGCTTTGACTTTGGCGGGCGTCAGTCGGGTGTAAATGCGCTCCAGTTGAGCGGCAGATACCGACCAGTCATGGTGGGTTTGCACGTATTTGCGGCCGGCTTCGCCGATCTGCGCAAGACGCGCGGGTTGTTCAATCGCTTCGGTGATGATCCGGGCCAGTTCCAGAGGGTCTTCGCTGCCCAGATAGTGCTCGCCGTTGACCACGGCAAGCCCCGAGCTGCCCTGGTCGGTGGTGACCACCGGCAACCCGGCGGCCATGGCTTCCAGCACCTTGAGCTTGGAGCCGCCACCCTGACGCAGTGGTGCGAAAAATATCGCGGTGTTGTTCTGCAAGGCTCGCAGGTCCGGGACGAAGCCCTGAAACTCGATGCGTGGATCAGGCCAGCGATCACGCCACGATTCGGGCAAGGCGAAGCCGCACACCACGAAGCGCAAGGTGGGCGCGTGCTGCCAGACCTTCGGCATGATTTCGCTCAGGGCCCATTCGATAGCGTCCACGTTGGGGCCGTATTCGTAGTTGCCAATGAACAGCAGGCGATTGCTGTAAGGGTCCGGCTTGACCTGGGCGTAGTAGCCGCAGTCGACGCTGTTGACGACCACCGCAGTGGCCTTGCCACTGAGTCGGGAGATTTCCTTGGCGTCATCTTCCGTCACCGCGATCAATTGATCGGCCTGACGGAACACCCGGCTTTCCCAGTGGCGATAACGCCAGCGATCATAGCTGGCGAACAGGTTTGCCCAACGCGGCAGCCGGTCGTAGCTGGTAGCGCCCATGGCCGATTCAACGTTGTGTTCGGTCATCACGAACGGCTTGCCGGATCGTCTCAGGGGCTTTTCGAGGGGTTCGAAACCGTACGTATGCTGAAGCTGGATCACATCCCAGTGCTCCTCCAGCAATCCTTCGAAGACCTCGCTCAGGCGCGGTGCATAGCCGTTGATACAGGCCAGCATGGGCGCTGGCGCCACGGCGATCGCCATCAGCGTCTTGAGGCTTTTGAGCGGACGGCGCGGCACGACGATCAACCGTTCCAGCCAAGGCTCCAGCGCGTCACGGGCACTTTGATCGACGTCCGTCTTGGACTGCACCAGCAACGTAATCTGGTGGCCACGCGCAGCCAGATTGCGCAGCAGGTGGTATTCCCGCGTTTTGCCGCCGCTGGTGGTAGGCCAGGGCATGTAGGGTAGTGTCCAGAGAATTCGCATCGCTCAGGGTTTCCATTCCAGAATTTGCAAGGTCGGCTTGAGGGCCACGCTGACGCCTTGGGTCTGAGTATTGTCGGTACTGCCCACTTCGGTGCGCGTGCCGCTCAACGGATCGTGAATGACCGCTGATTTGATCGCCGGAAACGTCAGGGTGGTGCCCGTAGCACTCCAGAACATCAGCAGCCGTGTGCCGTCGCTGCGGGTCCAGGGCACGGCATACAGATCGGCGGGTACCGCGCTGACGCCCGGCGGATCGGCAGGCTCCAGACGCGGGCCGGTGATGGTCAGAAAATTCTTCAGGGCGGTGTAGACCGGTTTCGGATTGCCCTGCAGATCAAGCAGACCGTAAGCCTGATCCCGGGCGCTGGCGCGTTCGTCCAGATCACTCAGGTTGAACAGGAATATCCGTTGGTAATCCATCGCGCTCATCAGCGCCAGGCGGCGCAGGGTGTAGTCGGCCTGGCCTTGCACACCGATGATCGCCTGCATTTCCACCGGGCCGTTGTAACTCGACCAGCCCCATTCGGTGGCCCACACCTGCTTGACGCCGTTGCTGTGCAGCAGGTTGTTCATGGCGTTGGCTTTGATCAGAAAATCCCGGTCGGGCGGTGAGTCACCTTCCGGATACTCGGAATACGGGTGATAGGCGGCCACGATGTTGCGGGTCCCCAGACCCCGATCCACCAGGGTTTGCAGCATATAACCCGGGGTGCTGTGCATCTGGCTGTAGTAGGCCATGCCCGCAGTGACGATGGTCTTGTCCGGTTCGGCTTTGCGGATCGCATCGGCCGTCGTCGTCAACAGGGTGTCGTAGGCCACCGGGTCTTCTTTAGGCAGCCAGATAATGTTGGGCTCATTCCAGACCTGCCAGTTGTCGACCTGCGGATAACGCTGTGCCAGCGAGGCCATGCGCGCGGCAAACACGTTGAAATCCCGGGGCGGGTATTGGTCGCGGCTTGGCACGCCCTCAGGAGCGCTGCTGACATAAGGCGCAGAGCCCACCAGATACGCGAGGATGTTGTAGTGGTGGGTGTTCATGGTCGCCATTGCGCCGTCCAGATCAACCAGGTCGAACTGATTCTGCTCGGGCTCGATGATCGGCCAGTGAATGGTCAAGCGTACCCAGTTGAGGCCCAGCGCATCCAGTTGATCCATCTGCTGCTGGTACATCGCGGGTGAAAAATACTGGAACTGCGCGTTGACGCCCAGAAAGTCCTGCCAGACAACCGCGCGGGGTGCACGCAGGACGGTTGCCGCCTGTGCATCGGGTATCCAGTCAGACACCAGCGCCGAACAGGCCAGCACACTGGCCAACCACAAACCCGCTGCAGATTTCATCTCAGTCGGCCTCGCATGCGTTTTGAAACAGCTGACGGAAGCGCTCGGCGGTCTGGCTCCAGACCCGTTGCTGCCCAAGGATTCTGGCCTGCGCGGCCCATTGCTGGGCCCGTTCCGGTACCGCGCAGACTTCATTCAAAGCCGCGCTCAAGGCCGCGACATTACCTTGAGGGAAAATCATGCCGTTGCCGTGGGACACCTCTTCGGCAAACGAGCGGGCATCGGACGTGATCACCCCGCGCCCGCACGCCACGGCCCAGGAAAGCGCGCCGCTGGTGCCGCGCAAATTACCCAGCAGCTTCAGTTTGCTGGATTCGCGGTACGGCAAGACCATGACGTGGTGGGCCTGAATGACATCCGCAATGGCCTCTGCTGGCAGGTCCAGATTCCAGTCGATCACGTCGGTCAGCTCGAGCTGTTTAATGCGCAGGCGCAACTGGTCCAGATAGCTGCCGGACGGACCGAAGGCCATCTCCGGCTCGCTGCCGCCGGCGAGGGTCAGGCGCACCCGGGAGCGTAACTGTGGCTGACGGTTGAACAGGTCGGCCAGGGCATCCAGCAGGTCTTCGATACCCTTGCCGCGATAAATAAAACCGAAGTACAGCAAGCGCATGGTGTGCAGCGGCGGCAGAGAAACAGGCGTGATGGGGAGATTGCCATGGGCAATGACTGCCATCTGTTCCTCGCGCAAGCCCATGCGCTGACGCAATGCCAGGCCTCCTGCCTGAGTCAGTGTCACCAGCCGGGTCATGCTGCGCGCCAGTTGGCGTTCTTCGCGCAGGCACAGCGGGTCGGCCATGACTGTGGCGATTTCCGGCAGCGGCGAGGGCAGCGAGCTGGCCAGAGACAGCGGCCAGGGGAGTTTGGCCCGACGCCAGACCAGGCGCTCCGGATCATGCACGGTCGCCGTCAGTGGGAGTTGCGGGTAACGTTTGCGCAAGGTGCGCAGGGCATGAAACTCCGCGAGTCGGCCGCCGCCGATTTCGGCATGGACCAGATCGATGCCTTGCCAATCGGTTTCAGCCACCCGTTGAACGGCACGCATCTGGTCGTTGCCGACCCCCGCAAGCGGCGTGCTGACCCGCACGCCAAGTTCCTCCAGCGCGTGTTTGAGGTGCCCGGCGTAGTCGGCTATGCCGTTCTGCTCGGGCGGTAGTGGCGCGAGTAGGGCAATGTGCATGTCAGCCTCGGTTCTGGAAGCGTTTGAGGTAATCCATCACGCGTTTTGGCACTTTGTAACGGCGACGGTTGATGATGATGCCATCCACTTTCTTGAACGCGGTATGCAGCGTTGCCAGCACGTTTTCCAGCATCGGCACGGTGGTTTCTTCGGCTTTGACGATCAGCAGAATCAGGTCGGAATCGCGCAGCAGGGCAAAGGCATTCTGGTTACTGAAAATGCTCGAAGCATCAATCAGCAGTATTTCACCCGGAACAGCCGGACCAGGGCCTTCGGTACGCACCCTGTAGCCTTGCTCCTGCAGCAGGCTGGCGAGGTGGCCGATGACGAAGCTGACACCCCCGCCTTCGTGAGATGAAGTAAACCCCAGCGCCAGACCCTTTTCCGCGACCTGCCGCAAAGGCAGGGTCCCGTACAGCCTGTGCAGGCTGGCGGTGAACGCGGTATTGCGTGAGTCTTCTGCGCTGCCCAGTTCCTGGAGGCTGGTCCAGACCGGCACTCCGAAACGGGTCTCGATCTTGTCACCGTCATGGATCCGTTGATCCAGCAGGTAGAAGAAGTACAGCGCCACCAGGCCCACCCCGACGCTCAACGGAAATGCCAGGAGCAACATCAGCATACTTTTCGGGAAGACCCGACTGGGGTTGTAAGTGGCCTGCTCGATGATGGCAATGTTGCTGATCTGACTGCGATCCAGTTCGCGGTCGATGCGCGCTTTCTCGAGGCTGCTGCTGTACAGGGCGAAACTCTTCTCGGCGGCGTCCAGCTCGCCCTGCAGGCGGGACATCTCCGGCTCCAGATTCAGCGCCAGTTGGCGGCCTTTTTCCCACTGCGCCAGTTGCAGGTTTTGCTGCGTCAACTGGGTTTGCAGGCGGGCGTAGCTAGCCTGCTGGTCGGCCAGCACGTTCTGCATCCGGTTGTAGATCGGGTTGGGGGTGATGCTTTCTGAACGCTGGATGGTTGCATCCTGCTGGGTCAGCAGTGCCTTCAGATTAGTGATCTCCTGGTTCAGCGCGCGAACCGGTGGCGCCGACTCTTTGAAGGAACGCAGCAGTTCCTGGCGCTCGACTTCCTTGCCGTTGATACGGTTTTGCAAATCCTGACGGTTAGGGTTGAGGCTCAGTTCGCGACCGGCACTGACCGTTTTCGACTGCTGCCTGAGCTGCTCCTGCAGCTTGTCCAGGCCTGCTTTGGTGGAAGCAATGGAGCGCAGGGTGTTGTTGCGCTCAGTAGTCAGGTCGTTAAGGCCCTGGGAAGTATCGGCCAGACGCTGGGCAATGCTCACCGCACCCAGTTGATTGAGGTACGTCTGGATTTGTTTCTTGTAGCTGAGAATCCGCGCCTGAGTGGCTTTAACTTCGGTTTCGTAGAATTGATAGAGACTGACCCGACCGAGCACACGGGTACGTTGCTGTTCGTACTCGGAGATCCAGGCTTCCAGAACATCCTTGGCAACCTTCGGGTCATTCCAGGAAAAAGTCAGTTCCATCACCGCCGAGCCAGGGTCATGGCTGACTTTGAAGTTTTTCGACAGGTCCTCCGCCAGGCGCTCCTCCGGTGAGCGCTTTTCGACCAGGCCAATAAGCTGCAATGCACCTCGAAACACACCAATCACCGAGCCTACCGTGTCCTTGAGCAGGTTCTTTATCGAGGCCAGAACACCTTGCTCCTGTTCGGCTTTGGATATTTCCGCCAGGTATTTTTCGGCAACCGTACGCATGATCGGCCGACCGGTCAGCATGCGTTCCTCATCGAGAATCGGATCGCGCTGGGCGCTGGGAATCACGATGGCCTGACGGTCGGCAAACTCGATGGGCACGGTGCTGCTGTCGCGACCTGGCTTTACCAGCAACAGTGCGGTGGATTCGTAGCGGTTGGGCAGTAAAAAGGCACCGAGCACAATGATGATGAAAGTGACCATGACGGTCAGTCGAACTTCATGTTTGAAAATGAAGAACAGGCGCAGCAAGTCGCGCAGTGAACGGATGTTGATCATGTCTTTTCCCTGACTTTAGTTTTCGCTGCGCAGGTTGTAATTCACGCCGAAACCCAGTGACTTGGCAAAAGGGATCAGTTGGTTGAAATACAGATTCACGCCGTCGGCCTTGTCACCCACTGTTGACTTGGGCACGAACACCACATCGCCGCGCTGTAACAGCACCGGGCCGCGCGGCCCCGAACTGTCTGCCCAGAGCAGCTTGCTGAAGTCGAAAAAGTAAGTCTTGTAGAGACCGTTGTCTTCCTGACGGAGCAGGGCAACCATCGTCGCGTCTCCGTCATTGGCAACCCCTCCGGCACCGACAATCGCCTGAACCAGTGTGGTGGCAACCGTGGCGGGCAGGGCCGTCGAATTACGCACCGCGCCACCGACAAAAACGGTGTTGCCGGGCGATTGCGAGATGTTGATGGTCATCGCGGTTTCGCGGTAGACGTCCTGCAGTTTGCTCTGCAAGTGTTCGGTCAATTGCGGCAAGGTCATGCCGGCAGCCTGCACAGAGCCGATATACGGATAACTGAACGTGCCGTCGTTGAGCACCTGGAACAGTGTGAGTTCGTAGATGGAGTTCGCTGTAAAAGCGGAAATGGACGGTGCTTCGCCGGTGTTGCGTACGATGCGCAAGGTATCACCGGGTCGCACGCGTTGCGGTGGCAACGGCTTACCGGCGAGCGCGCGTCCTGCGGCTTTACCGGCTTCAATCTGTGTGGGGTCGTCTGGCAAACCCACACGTGCCGGGGTGCTGCAGGCGCTGACCACTAACAGGCCCAGCACCAGCAAGGTGTTTCTGACCACCCCCAAACTCCTGTCTTGCATGAATACAACTCCCGTTGCGGGTAAACCAATCATGTAGGCGGATTACCGCTGTCATCCCTGTTGCATGGTGCGTGCGTGCACAGCGCGTGCCGCTCTAGAGGTATATCGTCAGGTGTGTCAATTTGGTTAATAAAATCCAGCAGGGTCAGGAGGCCGGAGTTGGCGCCCCTACCCGGCCATACACATCGGTGAAACGTACGATGTCGTCTTCGCCCAGGTACTCGCCGCTTTGCACTTCGATCATCACCAGATCAATCACCCCCGGGTTGACCAGCCGGTGGGTGTGGCCCGGTTTGATGAACGTGGATTCGTTGGTGTCGAGCATGAATTCACGTTCGCCGTTGGTGACGCGGGCCATGCCGCTGACCACGATCCAGTGTTCACTGCGGTGGTGGTGCATCTGAAGCGACAGCGAAGCTTGCGGGCGAACCACGATGCGTTTGATTTTGAAACGCTTGCCTTCTTCGAGCACGGTGTAAGTGCCCCATGGGCGGGTGACGGTGCGATGCAGGCGATATGCATCGTGGCCTTGGCGCTTGAGCTCCTGAGCAACGAATTTCACATCCTGGCTGCGCTTGCCGTCGGCGATCAGCAATGCATCCGGAGTGTCGATAATGATCAGGTCATCCAGGCCGACGCCGCCGACCATACGCTTGGAGTCGATGTAGCAATTGCTCACGTCATGCAGCACGGTCGGCCCGTTGCACTGGTTGCCCTGAGCATCGGCAGGCACCAGTTCACGCACAGCCTGCCACGAGCCGATATCGTTCCAGCCCAGCTCGCAAGGCACCACGGCCACTTTTTGCGAGCGCTCCATCAGGGCGTAGTCAACGGAAATGTCCGGCGCTTTGGCGAAGGATTCGCTGTCCAGTTCGATCTGCAACTCGTTATTGCCTTCCTTGCTGGGACTCAGTTCCAGGCAGGCTTTGACTGTTTCGAGGACTTCCGGCGCATGTTTGGCGAATTGATTGAGCAGGCTGTCGGCGCGCATGCAGAACATGCCCGCGTTCCACAGGTGCAGGCCGCCATCCACATACGCCTGGGCAGTGGTCGCATCCGGCTTCTCGACAAAGCGTGCGACCTGATAGCCGTCGCTGTTGAGTGACTGGCCTTTTTCGATATACCCGAAACCCGTTTCCGCCTTGCTGGGCAGAATGCCGAACGTGACCAGCCAGCCATCGTCCGCCAGCACCCGGGCGGCCTGGACCGCTTTGGAAAACGCTGCCACGTCGGCGATCAGGTGGTCGGCAGGCAAGACCAGCAACTGCGCATCATCGCCATATAACCTGGACACGTGCAGCGCAGCCGCTGCGAGTGCAGGCCCCGTATTACGACCGAACGGCTCGAGGATGAAATCCAGTTTTACCTTGGTCTTGTTGAGCTGGCGGTAGTCGTCAACCGTACGGAAATAGACTTCCCGGCTGGTCACGGTCAGCAGTTGCTCGACATTCGGCAGGCCCACGGCCCGATTGAATGTTTTCTGCAGCAGGCTTTCTCCGTCACGAAGGCGCATGAAAGGCTTGGGCATGGCTTCGCGCGAGACCGGCCACAGCCGGGTACCGGCACCGCCGGCGATAATGCAGGGGATGAGGATGCTCATCAATAAGCCTCACGAGTGAAGAGCACTGCAGGAACAGTGCGCAGAAGGATGTATATGTCGAACCAGACGGACCAGTTTTCGATGTACTCCAGATCGAATTCCACACGCTTTTCGATCTTTTCCACGGTGTCTGTTTCACCACGATAGCCATTGATCTGCGCCAGACCGGTAATGCCCGGCTTGACCCTGTGGCGTGACGTGTACTCCTTCACCGCTTGCTCGAAGAGAATCCCGGCCGCTTTGGTGGCCGTTGCATGGGGGCGAGGTCCTACCATGGACATGCTGCCTGCAATCACATTGAACAGCTGAGGCAATTCATCCAGGCTGGTTTTGCGTATGAAGCGCCCGACCCGTGTGACCCTTGCGTCATCCCGGGTGGTTTGTTGCGCTGCGGTTGCATCACTCTGGTGGTGATACATCGAGCGGAATTTGCAGACCTTGATCATGCGGTTGTTGTAGCCATAACGGTTTTGCCAGAAGAACACCGGGCCGCGTGAGTCCAGCTTGATTGCAACCGCGATAGCGAGCATGACCGGTGACAACAGCACCAATGCCAGACTCGATAGCAGCATGTCCTCCAGCCGCTTGAAGAAAGGCGACCAGCCGGAAAGCGGAACGTCCGAGGCGTTGAACATCGGTAGATTGGCGACTTCGGTGATCCGGTTGTGCGCGTGGCGAAAAGCGACCATGTCCGGCACCAGCAGCACATTGACCGGCAAGCGGCGCAGCTCACGGATGATGTAGTCCATGCGGTTTTCCGCCGACCAGGGCAGGGCGACCAGCACCTGGGTGACCTTTTCTTCGCGAATCAGACGTTCCAGATCGTCGCTGTTACCCAGCAGGGGCAGACCGGCCATGGTCTTGGGCAAACGTCCGATCCGATCGTCAATAAAGCCGCTGACTCCGGAGCGAATATCCTGATTGTCCAGCAGGTACTCAGCCAGCCGCTTGCCGTTCTCAGTGGCCCCCAGAATGATCGCGTTCTGCAGGAAGAAACCTTTTTGCATCAGGTGCCTGAACAGCACCAGCATGAACAGCCGCTCGACGCAGAACAGGGCAAGACTGGCGATATACCACATCACCAGATGATCGTCGGTGAGGTAGTCAAAGAACGCCAGAGACTTATGCAGGAACAGCAGCAGGCAGAACGCGGCGGACCAGGCCACGATAATCAGGCGAAAACGTAAAGCGTTGCTGAACAGCGCTTCAGAGTAAACCCCAAGGGTCTGAAATATCAGGACGCATAACAGGCCATAGAAGCCCAATACCGCAAAGTAGCTCTGCGGTACGTCAGAAAGGCTTTCTCTGGAAAAAAGGAATATCAGCACGCCTGGCAGAATGCTGGTGATCCCGTGGGCAAGACGAATACCGAAAAGAAAATACACAATCAAACTGGTTCTGGTTTGCAGGAGGCTGTTAACAGGCTGCAATCGCATAACGCTTCCTCACTTCATCGGTCCGTGACTACTTAGCTGCGATCCAGATACGAAGCGCGTTCAAGTTGAAGTCAATAAAATGTCCTTTCCTGGCGTGCTTGGTGAATATAGCCATTTATTTGGCTTCTGCACGTCAAGTGATGCTGATTTTTACTGTTATTACAAAAGGGGTGTAGGCCTAATACTTTAGTTGAGTAGGTGTTGTTCCTAACTAACGTAGGCATTCCCTCATACGAGGGTATATCGGCAGTAAAGCTCAAGAGCTAAATAAAATCATTGTGCGCATTTGATTCTCTTCCGATTTTTTTCCCTTCAGAGGTTATGCCCGCCTTCGCAAGGTCCAGAGATTCACGATCCGATCTAATGTTTTCGGGGGGATCGTCCACTGCGCAGGAGACATTAAAAAATTATCTGCTTCGGAAGGGCTTTTTTCTGTCCGCTGCGGTCAACATAGTGCGCATGAACTCAGGGGAGCGAGTAGCAATGACACGACGGGCATTTTTGATTTTGCATGGCAAGCAGGCACTTAACGAAGAAGTGCGTGAGGCCGTGACCCGAAAGCGTCGCGAGGGCTGGGAGCTCGACGTCCGTCTGACGTGGGAGGGCGGCGATGCTCAGCGGTTGGTCAGCGAAGCGCTGGCAGCAGGGCACTCGCAAATCATCGCGGGTGGCGGCGACGGAACCTTGCGCGACGTTACAGAAGCGCTGGCCAACGCCGACACCGACGCTGAGCTGACGATCATGCCGCTGGGCACTGCCAACGACTTCGCCCGGGCTGCGGGTGTTCCGCTCGAGCCTGACGCCGCGCTTGATTTGCTGGATGTGCCTGCCCGCCCGGTGGATCTGGGTGAGGTCAACGGCAAGGTGTTTTTGAATATGGCAACCGGCGGCTTTGGCAGCCAAGTCACGGCGAATACGTCTGAAGATTTGAAGAAGGTGTTGGGTGGGGCGGCGTATCTCTTTACTGGACTGACGCGTTTTAGCGAGCTGAGCTCGGCCTATGGCGAGTTGAGCGGACCTGATTTCCACTGGAGCGGAGATCTGCTGGCGCTGGGCATCGGTAACGGTCGCCAGGCCGGTGGCGGGCATGTGTTGTGCCCATCGGCACTGGTCGATGATGGTTTGCTGGACATCAGTATTTTGCCTGCGCCGCAGGAAGTGGTCGGTACGCTCAGGAGTCTACTGGAGGGCGGTCTGGGTATCGACAATATGTTCATCCGCGCACGACTGCCGTGGGTTGAACTCAAGTCGGCACAGGGGCTGGACATTAATCTGGATGGCGAGCCGTTGTCTGGAGAGAACCTGCGTTTCTCGGCGCGCCATGCGGCTTTGAGGGTTCACTTGCCAGTGGGGTCTGAGTTGTTTGGCGGTACGGCCCGGGTTTCTGGTTGATATAGTTGCGCTGTGTACATATCCGTTAGCGGGGTAGCGGCTGATATTGGTTGCGCTTTTACAGCGCCTCACTTTTGAGAAGCGCAAAAGTAAGCAAAACGCTCTTGCCCCACCACTAGGTGCCTCGCCTAGGCTCGGCATGCCCGTAATCCGACATTGCTGCGTGGGGCCGCCGCCACCTGCCATCCATGGCCTGAGGCGGCTAAACCGGCATCCTTGCCGGTTTGCCCCACGCAGCAATATCGAATTCCGGCCGGCGTGGTTTAACGGGGCGCTTAAGATCAAAAGCAGATCAAAAGCAGATCAAAAGCAATGCGAATACGCGGGATCGCCTCGGCCCGGTAGGAGCGAACTTGTTCGCGAGACGTCACCACAACCAACACATTCGTCGTCTGACACACCGCATCGCAGCCTTCGGCAGCTCCTACAGAAGCCCGGAAAGTTCACAAACCAGGACGGCTGTCAGGCCGCCGCGCTTTTGATTTTGATCTCAGGCGCCCCGTTAAACCACGCTGGCCGAACGCAGATCCTGAAGCGTGGGCAACCCGGCAGGACGCCGGGTTAGCCGCATTGGGCCATGGATGGCCCGTTGCGGCGGCCCACGGTTCAGGATCTGCGGGCGGGTACACCGAGCATTAGCGAGGTGCCGAGTGGTGGGGCAAGAGCGTTTTGGTTACTTTTGCGCTCTATCAAAAGTGACGCGCTGTAAAAGCGCAACCAATAGAAGCCATGACCGCGGTAACGGATATGCACACAAGACAAGAAAGACGTGCAGACACCTACAAGCAATCATCAATCATCCAGACTGATAATCCCTTCCCGCACACAAAACAGAACCAGCCCGGCCACGTCATGAATCTGCAAGCGCTTCATGACCTGGGCTCGATGGGTCTCCACCGTCTTGATACTCAAACCCAACCCACTGGCAATTTCCCGCGTCGACTTGCCACGCACGATCAGACGCAGAATCTCCAGCTGGCGGGCCGTCAGATTATGGTTTTGCGGCGTTTCGTTCTTTCTCGCCTGAACCCCGATCAACGCCTGATTGATCACCGTATGGGCAATCGCCGGACTCAGATAACGTTCACCACTGCTCAACGCCAGTAACGCCTGCTCCAGCTCAGTCGCTGCCGCGTCCTTGAGCAAATAGCCATGCGCACCCGCTTCCAGCGCGCGCATGATTCGCGTCGGGTCACTGTGCATGGACAGGATCATAACCTTGCTGTCCGGCAGGATACTTCGTAACTCTTTCAAGGCATCAATGCCGTCGACATCCTTCATGGAGATATCCAGCAGGATAATGTCGGGGTTCAACTCGGTAGCCAGCGCGCTCAGTTGCGCGCCGTCGCAGGCCTCGCCTATCACTGAATAGCCCGGAATGTCTGCTACCAGAGCGCGAACGCCAGCCCTGATCAGTGAGTGATCATCAATCAACAGCAATGTGCAGGTCATCTAGCCTTCTTGTCTATGTTTGCTCGTTCATGAGCGCGCGGTACCCAAGGCAACAGCACATCGATACGTGTGCCATCGCCGGGTTCGCTGCGTATCGTCCAGGTACCGTTGAGAAGAGCCACCCGTTCGGCCATGCCGGACATGCCTCGCTGCCCCTCACGCGCCGGGTCCGCGGCGGGCGAAAAGCCAACTCCGTCGTCGCTGATGTGCAGCTCCAGACCCTGTGGCAGGCGGCGCAGGCGAACCAGAAGATTGCTTGCGTGGGCGTGGCGCAACATATTAGTGACCGCTTCCTGGGTGATGCGAAACGCAGTAACCGTCATCTCTTCCGGGATACCGGAGAGTTGCTGTTTGCACTCCAGGCTCCAGCGCACCTGACTGTCCGCCAGGGTGCGCAGCAGATGCCCGCGAAGACTGGCTTCCAGTCCCAGACTGGTCAGCTGGCGAGGGTGCAGGATGGCTGATACGTCGCGAACCTTCGCCAGGGTTTCGTCCAGGGTGTTGTTGAGTTGCGCGCTGTGTTCGAGCAGTTCGGCAGGCAGACGGCGGCGTAGCCATTCCGATTGCATCTTTGCGGCAGTGAGCATCTGTCCAATGTCGTCATGCAGCTCGCGGCTCAGGCGATGCCGTTCTGTTTCCTGAACCTGCAGCATGTGGTCGGCCAGTTCCTGCGGCTGGAATCGAATTGACCGGCCATAGCGCAACTGCGCCTGCCAGACGCTGGCAAAGGTCGCGAGATTAAGCAGCAACAGGGCGACAGGGAAATCGTCCGAGGTCAGATACAGCGCGCTATTACCGATTGCTGCACCGATGCACAGAACGGCATTCAGCCAGAGAATGCTTCTGTTACCTGGCAGCCGATATCTGGAAATACTGGTAGGGGCGTGCATAGCGATGGAGCCATCGGGGTGGTCACTGCGGAACAACCTGCCATTGAGGATGCCAGGTCAATGTCGGACATGTCGTTTATCGTTGACTGCCTTGATTACTTGTTTTTGTCTCGTCTTGCAGTTTTGATCGCACATCCTGTGTCGTCATCATTGTGGCAATAATGCTTGGGGTCGTGATCTTACCTCAATGTTCAAAGTTTGAACGAGCTGCCTGACGTTACACCGGATAGTTGGCAAGGCTGGCAGGCCTTATTGTGTCCCTGTGCGCAGAATAACCACGACCCGAACAGCCCGGGAATACCGTGTGTTCATAACGCAGCGGCGAGGCTATTTGCGGGCACGGCATGCTCTTGCTCTTACGGGGGCTCTGACGGGTGGAAAGAACCGGCGCATTGAGGCCCGTGACCGATTAAAACCGCGGTTGCTCCTGAGCCGGTTCGCAGGCTTCCAGGCCGCAGGTATAAGCAAGCTGCCCCAGCAGTTCTTTTTGCTCGGTGTCATCCAGCAGCAATTGCCCGGTATGGGGATCAATCAACTCGAGTTGCCAGGCCAGCAAGGTCAGGCAGTGTTCAAGCGTCTGAAGGGCATCGTCCGTCAGGCGAAGATTGGGGTAGGCGACGCTCAGCATGCCGCGCAACTGACGCGCGAACTCAGCAGTGCTGGGGATCAGCGCGTTATCGGCGGTTTCCGACAGTTTGAACAGGGTGCCAAGCAGGCACTCGACGGCGTCCTGATCATTGCTGATCATTTCCAGGTGCGCGAGGCATTCCTGGCAGGTGCTCAGCAGCAATTGTGATTCATCAAAGAAATCGGGGTGGGTCTGTTGCCACTCTTTACCGTTCAGCATGGGGATCTCCATAGATCATGGATCGCTCCAGTGTAGTACCCGGTGCGCACTGCGAAACGTTAATGTGGATGTGAAGTGAAAGTCTGTAGGCCGCTTCCGAATGTTTCGAAATGGAAGGCTGTGTGACGAATTTTCCGTTTGGATGGAGGTTGGTGAGACCGGCGGATAGAGCGGGCGCGGCGATACATTCACCACCTGCGGCAAATCGGGACGGCAGGTGTTTTGGGGTGGGCCGCGACGCAACCAAGACCTCAACTCCATTCCAAATATGAGAATGGTGTCACATTAATGGCTAAGTCGAGAGGCGCAAATCAGGTCGCCCCTGAGGGCTTCTAGGGGTTTCCCTTAGGGCGTAGAACGCTTGTCGCCTGCTGAAGAAGCGATGAAGGGCTGTTACTGGTCGGAATGAGCATCTGTCATTCGCCGACGAGTAAAGCATGATGTTAAAGTGATATCAATTGTGTATTTAACCTTTCATCGCCTTTAAGTCCCGCTGTTTTCAGCCGATAACAACTTCGCAGACTCACTGTGACCCACGCTTCAGGAGCAAGAAATGGCTGGCATTCTCGACTCAGTAGATCAACGCACACAACTGGTGGGCGAGAACCGCCTTGAAATCCTCATGTTTCGCCTGGCGGGTCGGCAGCTGTTTGCGATCAACGTTTTCAAGGTTCAGGAAGTTCTGCAACTGCCTAAACTCACGCTGATGCCGCAACGTCACTCGTTTGTGTGCGGTGTGGTCAACCTGCGCGGCCAGACCTTGCCGGTGATCGATCTGTCCCAGGCCATCGGGATGAAGCCGCTGGTACCGGGGCCGAACAGCACGATTATCGTGACTGAGTACAACCGCTCGGTTCAGGCCTTCCTGGTGGGCGGTGTCGATCGCATCGTCAACATGAACTGGGATGCCATCATGCCGCCGCCTGCCAGCGCTGGCCGTCAGCATTACCTGACCGCGATCAGTAAAGTCGACGATCAACTGGTTGAAGTCATCGACGTGGAAAAAGTCCTCGCCGAAATCGTGCCGTACAACGCCAAGGTATCCAGCGAGAAACTCGAAGACCCTGTGCTCGCCGCTGCAGTAGGCCGTGAAATCCTGCTGGTGGATGACTCCAAGGTTGCACTCAGCCAGTTGCGTGACACCCTGTCCCAGTTGGGTCTGAAGCTGCACGTGGCCAGCGATGGTCTTAAAGCATTGAACATGCTCAAAGCCTGGGCCGACAGTGGTGAGGTCATGACCGAGAAACTGTTGATGGTGTTTACCGACGCGGAAATGCCGGAAATGGATGGTTATCGACTGACCACAGAGATTCGTAACGATCCACGTCTGCGCGAATTGTATGTGGTGTTGCATACCTCGCTGTCCGGCAGCTTCAACGAATCCATGGTGAAGAAAGTGGGTTGCGACAACTTCCTCTCCAAGTTCCAGCCCGACAAACTGGTGGACGTGGTTCGTGAACGTTTGATAATGGTTCAGGGTTGATCGCAACCAGGCACTGATCGCAGCCCAGGGCTTGACCGGCCCCGGCGAGCGAGAAGCCAGGCGCAGCATGGATCTGCGCGCTGGCTCGCATTGTCATGTCTCGCAACAGACAAGTTCGTATAAGCTTGTGGCCTTCATGATTCCGGCGATTTCAGCCGAACAAGGACCAGGCCATGTTGCATCTCAGCGCGCTCTACCGTTTCCCCCTTAAATCCTGCAAGGCTGAAGTCCTTCAGCAGGCGTCCTTTGACGAGTTGGGAATGACCGGGGATCGACGCTGGATGTTGGTGGACGAAGCCAGCGGGCGCTTTCTGACCCAGCGCGCCTTGCCGCACATGTCTCAGCTTTCTGCGCTGTTGAACGAAGACGGTGGTGTAATCCTTCAGGCACCGGGCTTTACGGCGCTTGATATTCCTGTCCCGCAAAATATCGAACAGTCTCTGCGCGGCGTTACGGTATGGCGCGACACGTTGCGCGTGCCGGATGCCGGTGACGAAGCCGCTCGCTGGGTCAGCGATTTCATCGGCAAACCGACCCGCATGGTGTATGTACCGGCTGACCGCGCCCGGATGTTGCCCGGCGGTCTTGGTGTCGACGAAAAGCGCGTCGGGTTTGCCGACGGTTTCCCGCTGTTGCTGATCGGTCAGGCATCTCTTGATGATCTGTCAGCGAAGATTGGTCGTCCGCAGGAAATGCTGCGCTTTCGGCCAAATCTGGTGGTGGAGGGCGCTGAGGCGTTTGCGGAAGATGGATGGAAGCGCATTCGTATCGGCGATATCGAATTTCGCCTGCTCAAAGGGTGCACGCGCTGCATCCTCACCACCATCGATCCTGCCACCGGCGAGCGCAACGCCGATCGCGAACCATTGACCACCCTGAAAACCTATCGTGAGCGCGAGGGGGATGTCTGGTTCGGGCAGAATATGGTCAATGACGGGCCGGGTATCCTTGAAGTCGGTATGCCGGTGACCGTGTTGGAGTGAGGCTATGACTCAGGTTACTGTCCGTTTTTTCCATGGTTTGTTTCGGAGCCTTGCATGACAACCACAGTTCTGGTGCTGGTCGAGAGCGTCAACGAGTACCTGCACATCCTTGAAAACAATGGTTATCGGCTGATTCTGGCGCCAACTCCAGCAACGCGTGCCGAAGCCATTGCCACGCGTAGTGAGGAAATCACCGTAGTGCTGACCCGAGGGCCGCTGGGGCTTTACGCGGATGAAATTGCAGCGCTGCCGCATTTGCAAATCATCTGCGTGCTGGGTGCGGGTTATGAACACGTTGACCTTCCTGCGGCGCAAGCGCGGGGTATTACGGTCACTAACGGCGCTGGTGTAAATGCACCGACGGTGGCCGATCATGCGATGTCGTTGCTGTTGTCCATCGTGCGGGATATCCCGCAGGCGGACGCATCGGTGCGCCGCGGTGAGTGGCGCAAGGTCACGCGCCCCTCGTTCGAGGGCAAGCGCCTGGGCATTCTCGGCCTTGGCGCAGTTGGCCTGGCCATCGCCCGGCGTGCAGCGGGTTTTGGCATGGTCGTGAGTTATCACAATCGCAAGCCGCGTACCGATGTCAATTTTGACTACTGCGCAACGCCGCTCGAACTGGCCAATGTCTCTGACTTTTTGATTATCGCCACGCCGGGTGGTGGCGGTACACAGCACCTGATCGACAGTCAGGTCCTTGATGCTCTGGGTCCGCAAGGCTTTGTGGTCAACATCGCCCGGGCCAGTGTGATTGATACTGCTGCTTTGGTTGATGCCCTGCAGCAGCGGCGAATTGCCGGTGCGGCGCTGGATGTCTTTGACGATGAGCCGCGGGTTCCGGATGCGTTGAAGAGTCTCGATAACGTAGTGCTGACGCCACATGTAGGCGGCTTGTCGCCGGAGGCTTCTGAAGCAACGGTGCAGATGGTGGCGGATAACCTGCAGGCGTTTTTTGCGGGTAAACCGGTGCTGACGCCGGTACATGGTTGATTGATTGCTTGAGATGAAAATTCAGGTGAGACCTTATCGCGGGCAAGCACCGCACACATGAGATTGCGCTTTTCCGTAGGGCCGGCTAAAGCCGATTTCATCAAACATCACGTCAATAATGGATTTGAAACGCAGACCTGGTAGGAGCCAACTTGTTGGCGAAGCGGAATTTCTGACGATGCCGGTTCGACGTCTCGCCAACAAGTTGGCTCCTACAGGGTCATCCGTTTGCTTCACGACAGCGCGGCGTCTGGACGACGGTAGATCTCCTACGGGATTGCAGTCCAACATAGAATCTCCCACAGTAGATCGCATTCCAACTTAAGAATGCGATCTACTGTGGGAGCGAGGCTTGCCCGCGATATGGGCGACGCAAATATCAGGAGGTATCAGGATGCTGAGTCGTCTGCTGGGGCGCGTATTGCGCGGCCGCGGTGCCACCGAAAACAAGCTGATCTGGAACCACAAGGCTGTAGCGTTTTCGCCGGTGGTTATCGATGTGCGCAGCCCGGCGTTTGCTTCAATGGCGCAGATTCCGCTGTCCCATGTTGGTTCGGCCAAGGGCGGTAATCTGTCGCCACCGCTGGTGTGGGAAGGACTGCCGACCGGAACAAAAGAACTCGTGCTGATCATTGAAGATGCCGATGCGCCGATACCGTTTGCGTTCGTGCATGCGATTGCCATCGGCATTTCGCCGCAGCTCAACGGTCTGCCTGTCGGAGCTTTGAGCAGTGCTTCCCGCGGCCTGCTGACCTTGGGGCGCAACACGTTTGGCGGTGCGACCTACATCGGGCCGCAGCCTCTGGTCGGCCATGGCCCGCATCGATACAGCTTTCAGTTGCTGGCACTGGATCGACCGCTGGACTTTGACAGCCCACCCAATCGTAACCAGTTGCTCAAAGCCATCGACGGCGCGGTCATCGGCCGTGGACGGCTGGACGGGATTCATGAGCGTACCTGACAGATTGCACGCTTCGGTGCTGGCTATTGCTGTTCGCGGGGATATGCCAGCATTGCCCACTTGCTGCATCTTGATTGACGTATTTCTGCAGGAACCTATATGAGCCAGAGTCCGACCCCGGTCGTTGCGTTGCAAATCCCCGACAGTCTGCGGATTGCACCGCGAGTGCTGTGTCATGCAACCAGCCTGCGCAAGGCGACCCGCCGTATTTCCCAGCTGTATGACGCGGTTCTGGCACCATGTGGCCTGCGCTCTACGCAGCGTTCGATTCTGATCCAGGTGGCGCGCAATCAGGCCCCGGCAGTCACCGAACTGGCGGCAATTCTGGTGATCGATCGTTCGGCGCTGGCGCAAAACCTCAAGCCACTGGAGCGTGAGGGCCTTATCTCCGTGGGTATTGACCCGGAAGACAAGCGCAGCCGACGTGTGCGCCTGACTCAGGCCGGCGTGGACAAACTGCTGGAGTCCCAGGCGCTGTGGGAACAGGCTCAGCAGTGCTTCGAAAAGTCGCTGGGCCAGCAGCAGGCCTGTGAGCTGCGTGAGCTGTTGGCAAAAGTTGCCGCGCTGGATTATGGCGATGGTTGTTCGGCCTGAATGTCTGAACTCAAATGTCTTAGGCAAACACAACACCTGTAGGCGCTGCCGAAGGCTGCGATGGCGGTCTTTCGGATCCCCCATCGCCTGCATCGCGGGCAAGCCCGGCTCCCACATAAAGCCGGGTTTGCTTTGCGACAGTGCAGTGTCAGGCATACCAGGCGCGCTAATGAAACAAAACGCACTCACCTGATCTGGAATGCTTTCCTGTAGGAGCGCGCTTGCCCGCGATGAACGATAACGCGGTCTTTCTGATACACCCCCATCGCCTGCATCGCGGGCAAGCCCGGCTCCCACATAGAACCGGGTTTGCTTTGCGACAGTGCAGTGTCCGGGACGCAAAGTGCGCTAATGAAACCCAATGCAATCACCTGATCTGGAATGCTTTCCTGTAGGAGCGCGCTTGCCCGCGATGAACGATAACGCGGTCTTTCTG